>NZ_JACVTX010000021.1:0-91566 GCF_016624745.1 Erwinia sp. S43
CCTCCCCAACCGCCGCCACCACCGCCCGGAGGAGGGAACAGGCATCCACTGAGCGCTGCCACCAGCGCGACGATACTCGCCGCCTTAAGAATACGAATCATGTTAAAACCTCACGGGTCACAATATGAGGATGCCCTCCTCATTTCTCCCGCGATAGTAAGCGCCGCCTGGACCGCTCACAATGCAGAATAATCCGGTTAGCGGCGCTTTTTACTCGCCGTAACCGCGCTTAACGATTTCCTGTTAATTTCTGCGCACAACCCTGCCCTGGACACACATGCTATTCGCTTTCACCAGATTTAATTGCCGCGATCCACCTCGCATTCCCTGGGATTTTCACTTTACAACAACATCGATTCGCGACAATGTGAGCGCATAACATTGATGAGGTTTTGACCATGACCGATCGCAATCCGCTTTCTCTACAGCAGCTGGTATCTCTCCGTTACTGGGAGAACCCGGCCGTCACCCAGATCAACCGCTTACCCAGTCATCCTCCTTTCGCCAGTTGGCGCAACAGCGAGTCCGCTCGCCAGGATCTCCCCAGTCCGTCGATCCAGTCTCTGAGCGGTGAGTGGAAATTTAGCTACTTTAACCGGCCGGAAGCGGTTCCGGATAGCTGGATCGCAGACGACCTTGGTTCAGCCGATCGCGCCACCGTGCCGTCAAACTGGCAGCTTTCCGGTTACGATGCACCAATTTATACGAATGTGCAGTATCCAATCCCGGTCGATCCACCGCACGTTCCTGCGGAAAACCCTACCGGTTGTTACTCGCTCACATTCAACTGCTCTGCCGACTGGCTGCAAAGCGGACAAACGCGGATTATCTTCGACGGCGTGAACTCCGCCTTCTATCTGTGGTGCAACGGTACGTTTGTCGGTTATTCGCAGGACAGCCGATTACCCGCCGAATTCGACCTCAGCGCCGTGCTGCAAAGTGGCGCAAATCGGATTGCGGTGATGGTGCTGCGCTGGTGCGACGGCAGCTATCTGGAAGATCAGGATATGTGGCGGATGAGCGGCATTTTCCGCGACGTCAGCCTGCTGCATAAGCCCTCGGTTCGCCTGCAGGATGTTCAGATCGAAACCCGCCTGAGCGCAGAGTTTCACAGCGCCGACTTGCGGGTGCTGGCGGTCTGCTCGGAGCAGGATGCACGCGACCACCAGGTTGAAGTTACGCTGTGGCAGCAGGATACGCTGATTGCAGAACACCGCCAGGCAATGGGTAGTGCCGTTATTGATGAGCGCGGCAGCTATACTGACCGTACGCTCCTCAGTATCAATGTGCCACGGCCGCTGCTGTGGAGCGCGGAAACACCGCATCTTTACCGTGCCGTGGTTACGCTGCTTAATGCCAGCGGTAACCCTCTTGAAAGTGAAGCGTATGACGTCGGTTTCCGTCAGATCGCGGTAGAAGGCGGGCTGCTGAAGCTTAACGGCAAGCCGCTGCTGATCCGCGGCACTAACCGACATGAGCATCATCCGGATCGCGGGCAGGTGATGGATGAGGAAACAATGATCCGCGACATCACACTGATGAAGCAGCACAATTTCAATGCCGTACGCTGCTCGCACTATCCTAATCACGCCCTCTGGTATCGCCTGTGCGACCGCTTCGGCCTGTATGTGGTTGATGAAGCCAATATTGAAACCCACGGTATGCAGCCGATGAATCGCCTGTCTGACGATCCGCAGTGGTTCAATGCCTTCAGCGAGCGCGTCACGCGTATGGTGCAACGCGATCGCAACCACGCCTGCATTATCATCTGGTCACTCGGTAACGAATCCGGCCACGGCAGCACGCACGATGCGCTTTATCGCTGGATTAAAAGCCACGATCCCAGCCGTCCGGTGCAGTATGAAGGCGGCGGTGCCAATACCGCCGCCACCGATATCATCTGCCCGATGTATGCCCGAGTGGATCAGGATCAGCCATTTGAAGCCGTACCTAAGTGGTCGCTGAAGAAGTGGATTGGCCTGCCGGAAGAACAGCGCCCGCTGATCCTGTGTGAATATGCCCACGCAATGGGCAACAGCCTCGGCGGATTTGACCGCTACTGGGCGGCGTTCCGCCAGTTCCCACGCCTGCAGGGTGGATTCGTCTGGGACTGGGTCGATCAGAGCCTGACCCGCCATGAGGCGGACGGCAGCAGCTGGCAGGCCTACGGCGGCGACTTTGGCGATACGCCTAACGATCGCCAGTTCTGTATGAATGGCCTGGTCTTTGCCGATCGCACACCGCACCCTTCCCTGTTTGAGGCCCAGCGCGCCCAACAGTTCTTCCAGTTTGCCGTGGAGAGCTATGCCCCGCTGACACTGCGGATTACCAGTGAATACCTGTTCCGCAGCAGCGATAACGAAACGCTGCGCTGGTCTATTGAGCACGAGGGTCAGCGGATAGCTGGAGGAGAACAGGCTCTGGAACTGGCCGCGGAACAAAGCATCAGTCTGGTACTGGGCGATCTGCCCGTACTGGCCGGAGAACTGTGGCTGCGGGTCGAAGTGATCCAGCCAGCTGCCACGGCGTGGTCACCCGCCGGGCACCGCATGGCATGGGACGGCTGGCGCCTGCCGGCTGCCCTCTCGCTGCCGCGATCCCGGAAAAATCTTGAGCGCCCCCGGCTTACCGAAACCGCTCAGCGGTTCGACGTACAGCACGGTGAACAGCGCTGGCAGTTCAGCCGCAGCAGTGGCGAGCTGACGCAGTGGCTTCGTGGCGATAAACCGCAGCTGCTCTCCCCGCTCTCCGATCTGTTTGTGCGTGCGCCTCTGGATAATGATATTGGCATTAGTGAGGTCACTCGCGTCGATCCCCGTGCATGGGTTGAACGCTGGCGGCGGGCCGGTTACAACCAGCTTGAGCCATTACTGATTAGCCTGCAGGCGGATGAACTGAGCCACGGTGTGCAGATCGCCAGCATCCACGCCTGGCAGGCCGCAGGGGAAACGCGCTTTATCAGCCGCAAACGCTATCTGTTCGACGGTGAAGGTAAACTGAGCATCGAGGTTGAGGTGGATATTGCCGCCGGGCAGCCGGAACCGGCACGTATCGGCCTGCGCTGCCAGCTGGCCGAAGTGGCGGAGCACGCCAGCTGGCTGGGCCTTGGGCCGCACGAAAACTATCCTGATCGGCGGCTGGCCGCAGAGTTCAGCCGCTGGCAGCTACCGCTGGCAGAACTCAACACTGCCTATGTTTTCCCGGGGGAGAACGGGCTGCGGGGCGGCACCCGTGAACTGGAATACGCCGGACTGAAGGCTGAGGGAGATTTCCACTTCTCGCTGAGCCGCCAGAGCGTCGAACAGCTCCGCGATACATCACATCGCCACCTGCTGCGTGATGAAGCGGGATGCTGGCTGATCCTTGACGGTTATCATATGGGCATAGGCGGCGACGACTCCTGGAGCCCGAGCGTTAACCCGGACTTCCTGCTGTCTGCCAGGCAGTACCGTTATCAACTAACGCTGTCACTGGCCTGACGTTACGCCGCCTGCGCGATTGCCACGCGGGCGGCGGTAAACCCAGATCAGCTGCACGGTGTTCACCAGCACCACAGCGGCCGTTGCGGCAAATACCCAGCGGAACCCGCCGACGGCTGAAATACCCGAGCCCATCAACGGCCCAACTACGTTGCCCAGATACATAAACGACTGGTTGTAGCCAAAAATTCTGCCGGTCACCCGGTCGCTGCAATAACGCAGCAGCAGGGTCTGTACGGCAGGCATCATCGCGCCGTCGGCAAAGCCCAGCAGGAAACGCAGGATACCCAGCTCAAGGGCACTGTTGGCCCACGACATGCCGATAAACAGCAGGATGGATAAGATCAGAGACGCAAAAAGGATGCGCTGCGCGCCGATGCGGTCGCCGAGTTTCCCCAGCGAAGGTGCGGACAGTAGCGCGGAGACTCCGGGGATCGCCGCAACGACACCGCTAAGAAAAGCAATATTCTGCACGTTCGGTTCAAGTTCGCGCACAAACAGCGTCAGAATCGGACTGATCGACCCGTTGCACAGCTGAATAACCAGCGTGGTAAAAAACAGGCTGATGGTCAGCTTTGGCCACGGCAGGGTACGGAACACCATGCTGCCGCTGAGATTGTCTTCTTTCTTGACCCGAATGACGCCGCTCTCTTTGATCAGGAACAGCGTGATCAGAAAGCTTATCAGCAGCAGCCCGGAAGTGATGATAAATACCGCCCGCAGTCCGATCCAGTCCGCCAGCAGTCCCCCCATCAACGGCCCCATAATCACCCCGCAAATTTGCGCGGTGGATACCATGCTCATTGCCCAGCCGCTGCGTTCACGCGGTACCTGTGCCGCCACCAGCGCCATTGCGTTCGGTATATATCCCGAAGTCAGCCCCATCAATGCACGCAGTGCCAGCAGCTGCCAGACGTTGGTGACAAAGGCCTGGAGCAGGATCACCACGCCCATACCGAGTGAAGCACGCAGCAGCATCAGCTTGCGCCCTTTTCGATCGGCAAGGCTTCCCCACATCGGCGACACAATCGCTGAAACCAGGAAGGTGATACTGAAAATCAGCCCGGACCACAGCGTCAGCGATGCGGGATCGGTCACACCAAGCTGCTCAACGTAGAGGGGAAGAAACGGGATTATCTGACTGATCGCCAGCCCGGTAAACAGACAGCCAAACCAGACTGAGATTAGATTAACCTTCCAGGATTCCATCGGACTGCACTTGCGGCCTTATAGCAACATCACGAGCGACAAGTGTAACAACTGTCAGCAA
The DNA here is from genome assembly GCF_016624745.1 of Erwinia sp. S43. Taxonomy (NCBI): domain Bacteria; kingdom Pseudomonadati; phylum Pseudomonadota; class Gammaproteobacteria; order Enterobacterales; family Erwiniaceae; genus Erwinia; species Erwinia sp. S43. The sequence continues at coordinate 4,750 of NZ_JACVTX010000021.1, forward strand.
CGGAGTGAGGGCAAATAAGGTGATGGACATCACTTCAGAATTTTCTACTAACACGAGTGGCGCTTCAGGCCTGAAAACGCAAAAAACCCGCCGAAGCGGGTTTTTTAACTTTCATCATCTCAGGCGTTAAACGCAGAGCTGATGAAAAGAGTTCTATCTTACAGTGCAGTTACGTTAGCAGCTGCTGGGCCTTTCTGGCCGTTTTCGATAGTGAACTCTACTTTCTGACCTTCTTCCAGAGTTTTGAAACCGTTGTTCTGGATTGCAGAGAAGTGTACGAAAACGTCTTTGCTGCCGTCGGTTGGGGAGATGAAGCCGAAACCTTTCTCAGCGTTGAACCATTTTACCAAACCAGTCATTTTGTTAGACATGAGTCTTTCCTTCAATTATGTAGTAAGCCACGGGGGCACAAGGTTTTTCAACAGGGGATTACTATGAGGCACTCAAGAAGGAAGTCAGGAATAAGCTGTGTAACGCTTTAACTGCAGACTGCTTTACTAAAATTGCTCGCATACGTGGGTCTGTATCAAAACCAACGGACGCATTTACGCATAACACTGCCCCGGGTTCAAGAGAAATAAAAACAAAAAAACAAAAAAACAATCAACACCATGATTTAGATATCAATTTAACTGCCTGTATCACGTCAGTCATTTTGTCTTCTTATCTTCATTCTGCTTTTCATGTCTCAGGTCATTTTTTGTCAACGGGATAGATCAGGGTTAATGTAGGCTTCCTTTTCAGGTCGACGATTGTGCATGACAAATGACCCAGTCTGTATTCAATGAGGATATTACAGGATGCTTGAACTGATTAAGGCCGTGGGCCTTGGCCTGGTCGTACTGCTGCCCCTGGCAAACCCACTGACGACCGTCGCCCTGTTTCTGGGGCTGGCCGGCGATATGAACTATCAGGAGCGTAACCGGCAGTCGCTTCAGGCGTCTGTCTATGTGTTTATTATTATGGCCGTTGCCTACTACGCCGGTAACGTTGTCATGGATACCTTTGGCATTTCGATTCCCGGTTTGCGTATTGCCGGGGGATTGATCGTGGCGTTTATCGGTTTCCGCATGCTCTTTCCACAGCAGGAGGCCGGACATTCCATGGAAGCCGAGCACAAACTGGATGAGATGAGCGAGCGGAAAAGCGTCAATATCGCTTTTGTTCCACTGGCCATGCCCAGCACCGCCGGACCGGGTACGATTGCGATGATTATCTCCACCGCCTCAACTATTCATAGCGGCACCCCCTTTGCCCCCTGGATTATTACCGTTGCCCCCGTACTGACCTTTTTTGCCGTCAGTCTGATTCTGTGGGCCTGCCTGCGCAGCTCCGGGGCAATTATGCGTCTGGTGGGGAAAGGCGGTATTGAAGCCATCTCGCGCCTGATGGGTTTCCTGCTGGTCTGCATGGGCGTGCAGTTTATGATTAACGGTACGCTTGAGGTGATTACAACCTATCACGCAGGATAAACGCACGTTCCCTTCCGGGTGGGTTCCTCCGCCCGGAATATTTTTCAGGGTGCTTAGAAATATTTCTTTCTGTTACTGGCATTCCGGCACCGCACATCTACAGTTTACAGAATCTCCGGTCATCTTTTTCAGGTAACGGGAGCGGACATTTCTTGCCCTACTCTCTGGTATTCACAACAACATTATGATTCCACGGAAGCCGCTCCGCGCTTTAGTGGACGCGTCTGTGGAGGTTTATCATGGCTTATCACGTTCAGGGCGCAGGCCGCGCAATTACCGACTATTTTAACAGCCCGGCTTTCCAGGCTCCCAGAGAAAGCGAACTGCTGGAAGCGATCATGATGGAGTTAATGCAAAACGGGAAACCGCTCAGCAATGACGCGATTATTGCCAGCGTCATCGCCCGACTGGAAGGAGAAGCCGATGAAGCCATACTTCAGGGATATCGCAACCTGTTGACGCAGATTTTCAACGGCAACAAATAAACAGGATACGCCAGCCTTAAAACGCTGAGCCGCCGCTCTGTCTGTCACGAAAAAAAACCCGCACACGGCGGGTTAAAGACGAGCATTGCATATCTGGAGTGACGAGGAAGTCACGTTGTGTGCAGCAAGATACTGCCATCAGCGCGTTGCAGGATGATGACAGCGCAAACCCGCCTGCCCGTGTGGGGAATATTCCCTATACGAATGTTTACACGGCAAACGATTGTTATTCGGCATAGCGTCATTAAGATATGCGCCGAAGGCAGGCTGGAGATGGCAGATGAATAACTGGTATAACGTTCTTATTAACCGCTTTAAAAAGGTCGGTCTTTACCTGCTATTACCTCTTCTATCCCTTATTTTGATCATCCGACTGGTCGATGGTATTCGGGCTCCGGACCTGCCCGCCGATTTCGCCAGCCAGCCGTTGCATACCATTGATGGCAGAGACCTGACGCTCGCGGAACTCAGCGAAAAAAAGCCGCTGCTGGTGTTGTTTTGGGACCGCTGGTGCGCGGCCTGTCACGACACCATCCCTTTGATGATCAAACTCAACGATAAACGCACCAACGTGCTCACCGTCGCCAGCATGTCGGGAGATGACATCAGCGTTGTACGCTATCTGAATGGGCATCATTTCAATCTGCCAGTGGTCAATGACAGTAACGGCAGTCTTGCCGCTCACTGGCAGGTCACCAGCAAACCTACACTGCTTGTTGTCGCGAAGGGTGAAGTGGTCAGCACCAGCAGCGGCTGGACCAGCAACACCGGCGTACTGTTGCGCCTGTGGTGGGTGAGGAAATGGCAGTACTGACTGGCCTGTACGACCAGCCAGCATCGATCAACCGCAGTAGACTTTAGTAATGTTGCCCTGCTGATCGCCTAAGAAGTTAATGCGATTCAGATTAAAGTCCATGGTCACGGCAGAATTGTAAGGGATCGCGCGCACCGGCTTCTCGAAGCGCAGCGTTTCCAGCGCGGTAAGTGGCTTACCAACATACTGCTGCAGTTCCGATGCGCCACAGCGATCCATTTCCGGGTCAACCGGCGCATTCGCCGCCGTTTTCTGGCCAGACGACTGGCAGCCTGCCAGCGCAATCAACGCCGCAACGAACGCTATTTTTCCATAGTATTTCACTGTTCCTGCTCCTCTTTTCGCGTAGATAATCGGCAAATTGAGTTAAAGATTAACAGATTAACGCCATAATGCGCAGGTAAAAGAACGGATGATTATCCGTCTGATTTAGCCTCCCTGCGCACGCATCGTTCATAAAATATCCAGATTTTAGCTATAATTTTAGGAGTTTTCCCAAAGAGGAGATTCTTATGGAACTGGCAATTTTTGTCACCTTTGCCGTCATCATGACGCTGGTCGCGGTGAGAGTCCGCTAACATCCTCCCGGCCCCGGCGCAGTTTACCGGGGCAACCGATAGCACAATCGTCGCTTCCCCGGTCACAGGTTTTTCACCACGAAAACTTAACCCGCTTTGCTATGACGCTCCCCAAACTCGACAGTGCTCGTAACAGTTGTTAACATCGAAAAAAACCTTCCGTGACAGGTTGTTGCCATGAATACCGCTCCCGACAGAGTGTCCCAAACCCTGCTCTGCGCCGGGATGTTGATTATCTGGTACGCCATTACCCTGCTGGTAAGATACCTGCCCAACCACGCCATGCTGGTCAGCAGTGGTCTGCTGATGCCGGTGCTCTGCACGCTGGAATTTGCCGTTCTGATCCCGCTCTTCCGTTGGTACAGACGTCATTACGGCGATATTCACGTCGGAAAACTCCTCCCGCGTCAGGTGATGGTGTTCAGCGTGCTGCTGATTCTGCTGCTGGTCAGCCAGGCCTTTTATATGCAGCGTGAGAGCTGGACGGGCGGGCAGTTTAGCGGTAATGCAACCAGCTCAATACTGTTCGCGCTGGCCGTGGCTCTGCTGGCACCGGTCTACGAAGAGATTCTGTTTCGTGGTTATTTAATGCAGGGATTTTTACTGTGGGCCCCGCGCCAGCGGGTTGCCTGTTCGGTGCTGACCTCCCTCGCCTTCGCCGCAATCCATACACAGTATGCCCATCTGCAAACGCTGATCGCGCTGGTTGCCCTGTCGCTGCTGCTCTGTGCCGCGCGACTGGTCTCAGGCGGTTTGAAGTTACCTATTTTCCTGCATATGCTTAATAACCTGCTTGGCGTTGCCCCCTGGCTGTGGCTGACCTTCAGCCGCTAGCGTAATCGGTTGCATACAGGACAAGGTTATAACCTTTCGACTCCTCTTATAACTTTCGCGCATATCGATAGCGAATAATCTACTATTGCTCTTATCGGTTGTTCACTTACACTCGCGAAAAAAATGTAAGGCAAGGAAACGTCATGAAATTTACAGTCCCCTCAGTTATTGCACTGGCGCTGGCGGCATCCTTTGCCGCAACGGCGGCGACCCCCGCTGACACGCTGGTCATTGCGCAGTCTATCGATGATGCCAACAGTTTCGATCCGGCAGACGGTTTTGAACTGACCTCCGTGCAGGCATTTACCAACCTTTATCAGCGTCTGGTTCAGTCCGATCCGCAGAATCCGACCGATCTGAAGCCGACGCTGGCTACCGAGTGGAAGCCCGGCAGCGATAATCGCAGTATGACCTTCACCCTGCGTGATGGCGCGACCTTCTCTTCCGGCAACCCTTTACGCCCGGAAGACGTGATTTTCTCGCTCTCCCGCGTGATTAAGCTGAACCTCGATCCATCCTTTATACTGGCGCAACTGGGCTGGACCAAAGATAACGTCGACTCGCATCTTAAAAAAATCGACGATAAACACGTTCAGCTGAGCTGGACGGCGGATGTCAGCCCGACCTACGTGCTGAGTCTGCTGGCGGCTCCGGTTTCATCGATCGTTGATGAGAAAACCGTATCGGCCAATGTGCAGAACGGCGACTTCGGCAATAAATGGCTGGCCCAGCACTCTGCGGGCAGCGGCCCTTATCAGATCCGCAAATACGTGCCGCATGAAGTGGTGCTGCTCAGCGCTAACCCAAGCTCTCCGGCCGGCGCCCCTAAGCTGAAAAACGTGCTGATTAAAAACGTACCGGAACCGGCCGCTCGCCGTCTGCTGCTGGAACAGGGCGACGCCGATATCGCGCGTAACCTGGGTGCCGATCAGATCGCCTCGCTGAAAGATAAAGCGGGCGTAAAAACCCTCGCGGTGCCGATGGCCTCGCTGTACTACGTGCAGTTCAATATCGACGCCAATCCGGTGCTGAAAAACCCGGCCCTGTGGGAAGCTTCACGCTATCTGTTCGACTATAAAGGCATCGCCAACGACCTGCTGAAAGGCCAGTTCCAGGTTCACCAGTCGTTCCTGCCGGAAGGCTTCCTCGGCGCGCTGAACGATAATCCGTTCACCTACGATCCGGAAAAAGCCAAAGCGATTCTGGCGAAAGCCGGGCTGAAAAACGTCAGCTTTAAGCTGTCGGTCAGCAACCAGCCGCCGTACCTGGATATTGCGCAAGCCCTACAGGCCAGCTTTGCGAAAGGCGGTGTGAAGGTCGAAGTGCTGCCGGGGATCAGCTCAGAAGTCGCGACCCGAGTGAAAGCGCATCAGTATGAAGCCACGCTGAACGCCTGGGGCGCTGACTACTTCGATCCGAATACCAACGCCGCCGCCTTTGCCTACAACCCGGAAGACGGCAGCAAAACGCTGGCGTGGCGCTCTAACTGGCATATCCCTGAGCTGAGCAAGCAGACGCTGGCCGCCACCGCCGAAAGCGATCCGGCGAAGCGCGTTGAGCTGTACCACAAAATGCAGCGTGAAATTCAGCAGAACTCACCGTACGTCGTCGGCCTGCAGGCGCGTAACCTCGTTGCCCTGCGCGATAATCTGAAAGGCTACGTTCAGGGGATCAACCCGGACATGGTTTACTACAGCCAGGTCAGTAAGTAATGGCGGCACCTGCTGCTCAGGATCGTGTACCGCGTCAAAGCGGTACACGGCTGTTCTGGCGCCGCAGCAGCGGTGCCCTCAGCGTCGTGATTTCGCTGGTGGTAACGCTGCTTGGTCTGCTGGTGTTCACCTTCGGTTTATCTCATCTTTCCCCTGTCGATCCGGTGCTGCAGATCGCCGGCGATCACGCCAGCGAATCCACCTATGCACAGGTCAGGCGCGATCTTGGACTCGACCAGCCATTGCCGATGCAGTTCTGGCACTATCTGGAACACCTGGTACGTGGCGATCTCGGCATCTCCAGTATTACCAATCAGCCGGTAGCCAGCGATTTACTGCGTACCTTCCCGGCCACCATTGAACTCGCGACCTGTGCGATGATCTTCGGCGCTATTTTCGGCATTTCTCTTGCGCTGCTGGCGGCGTGGAAGCCGGGTAGCCTGCTGGATAACGTCGCGCGGCTGATCTCCCTGCTGGGCTATTCAGTACCGGTGTTCTGGCTTGGATTACTGGGTCTGCTGCTGTTCTATGCGGTACTGCACTGGTCGGCAGGGCCGGGGCGGCTGGATGATATCTGGATTTATACCCTGGAACCGAAAACCGGGCTGGTGCTGATCGACAGCCTGCTCTCCGGCGACCCGGAAATGTTCCGCAACGCCATCGCCCACCTGTGGCTACCGGTGGTGGTGCTGGGGCTGCTGTCGATGGCGACCATTACCCGTCTGCTGCGCGCTGCGCTGCTGGAAGAGAACAGCAAAGAGTACGTAACGCTGGCGCGGGCAAAAGGTGCCAGCCGGGGACGCATCCTGCTGCTGCACATTTTCCCTAACGTGCGGGGAACGCTGATTACCGTGCTGGCGCTCTCCTACGCCACGCTGCTGGAAGGCTCAGTGCTGACTGAAACCGTCTTTGCCTGGCCCGGCGTGGGGCGCTACATGACCACCGCGCTGTTCGCCTCCGATACGCCCGCGATCCTCGGCTCGACCCTGTTGATTGGCGGCTGCTTTATCGTCATCAACGCGCTGGCTGATGCGCTCACCTACCTGACCGACCCGAGGACACGATGACGCAGGCTCTTGATTCCGAAACGGTAAAACCGTTTAAAAAACGGCGAAATATCACCCTGACCATTGGCCTGACGCTGGTCGGGATACTGATTTTTGCCGCCCTGTTCGCACCGCTGCTGGCACCTTTCGATCCGAACGCGCAGGAAATGGCAGTGCGCCTGATGCCGCCTTCGGCCAGCCACTGGCTGGGCACCGACGGCTTTGGCCGCGATCTGCTCTCCCGCGTGATTTACGGTGCGCGCCCGACGCTGCTGCTGGTGTCACTGATTCTGGTGCTGACCATCCCGGTGGGGATGTTAATCGGTATCAGCGCCGGTTACCTCGGCGGCTGGAGCGAGCGCGTGCTGATGCGCATTACCGATATTTTCCTTTCGCTGCCTAACCTGGTGATTGCACTGGCGCTGGTCGCGATGATGGGGCCAGGACTGATGAACGGTGCGCTGGCGCTGGCGCTGACCAGCTGGCCGCCGTTTGCCCGCCAGGCGCGCGCGGAAACCCTGGCACTGCGCCGCAGCGACTATCTGGCCGCCGCGCGGATGCAGGGTATTAACGGCCTGCGCCTGATGTTTGGTCATATTCTGCCGCTGTGCCTGCCGACCGCCGTTGTGCGCGCGGCCCTCAGCCTCGGTGGCATTATTCTTTCCGCCGCCGGTCTGGGCTTCCTCGGTATGGGCATTCAGCCACCTACCGCGGAGTGGGGATCGATGGTGGCCGAAGGCAGTAAAGTGATTTTCGACCAGTGGTGGGTCGCTGCCGTTCCCGGCGGTGCCATTCTGTTTGCCAGCCTGGCCTTTAACCTGACAGGCGACGGCCTGCGTGACCGACTGGATACCCGTAATGCTGACTAATGCTGATGCGCCGATTGTGGCGGATGGCCTGACGATTTCCGCACCAGGCGGCGCGGCGCTGGTAAAAAATATCAGCTTTACCCTTGGCCGCGAGCGCGTGGCGCTGGTCGGTGAATCCGGCTCCGGTAAATCGCTGACCGCCCGCAGCCTGATGGGCCTGCTTTCCCCTTCCCTGCACCTGCAGGCGCGCACGCTGAGTATCGCCGGTGAAAATGCCCTGACCCTGAGCGAACGCCGCTGGAGTCAGCTGCGCGGCAGCCAGCTGGGCATGGTGATGCAGGACCCGAAATACGCGCTTAACCCGATGCGCACCATCGGCTGGCAGGTCGCGGAACCGCTCAAGCTACACGGCCGTTTTAGCCGCAGCGAAATTAAAGAGAAGGTCTGCGATATCCTTTCAGCGGTAGGGCTACCGCAGCCCGTACAGCTGATGCAACGCTATCCCCATCAGCTTTCCGGTGGGATGGGCCAGCGCGTGATGCTGGCGATGGCGCTGATTGCCGAACCGCGCTTCCTGATTGCCGACGAGCCAACTTCCGCGCTCGATCACGCGATGCGCGATCAGGTGCTGGGATTGATCCGCCAGCTGGTGGAAGATCGCAACATGGGCCTGCTGCTGATCAGCCACGATTTACAGCAGGTATCCGAACACTGCGAGCGAGTCATGGTGATGTATCAGGGCGATATTCTCGACACGCTGCCCGCCGCTGATTTACCGCACGCCACGCATCCCTATACCCGAACGCTGTGGTCCTGTCGGCCAAATAAATCCACCCACGGTAAACCACTACCTGTGCTGGATCGCGCCGCGCTGCTCGGGGGAGTTAAACATGATTGAGTTAAACCAGCTCAGCGTGGCTCACCGCCAGGGTTATGAGCTGCGCACCGTGGTGGAAGATGTCACACTGTCGGTTAACGCCGGTGAGTGCTTCGGCCTGGTCGGCCCGTCCGGCTGCGGTAAATCTTCCCTGCTGTGGGTAATGGCCGGGCTGAATCCGCACTGGCAGGGCACAATGCGGCTGGCGGACCATCAGGCCGAGCCGGGTAAAGCTTTTACCGGCCAGCTGCGACGCGACGTGCAGATGGTGTTTCAGGACCCCTACGCCTCGCTGCATCCTCGACATCGCCTGCGACGTACGCTGGCCGAGCCGCTGAAGCTGCTTAAGGCGGATAACATCAACGATCGCATCGACGACGGTTTTCGCCACGTTGGACTGGACCCGGCGATGGCCGATCGCTATCCGCACCAGCTCTCAGGCGGTCAGCGCCAGCGCGTGGCTATCGTCCGCGCGCTGCTGTTAGAGCCGAAGATACTGCTGCTGGACGAGCCGACCTCCGCGCTGGATATGTCGGTACAGGCGGAGATCCTCAACCTGCTTAATCAGCTTAAGCAGCAGGATCATCTGACCATGGTGCTGGTGAGTCACGATCCCGATGTCATCGATCATATGTGCGATCGCGCGGTGCATATGGATAAAGGCAGGATCGTCGGCTAAGCCGTTGATCCGTCAATTATCTTTATCAGCTAACCTTAGTCAGATCCGGCATTTCCGATCGCGCATGACGCGCCTATAGTCCTGATATATCCCACGATTTCAGGACATCATCATGCGAAAAATTGCTCCTCTGGCGCTGGCCTGCGCCCTGGTTTTCGGACACACGGTGCAGGCGGCAACGCCTGCCGATACGCTGATTGTCGCCATCTCGCTTGATGGCATTATCAGCTTCGATCCGGCAGAAAGCTTTGAAACGGTCAGCAACAGTAGCCTGATAAATGTTTATCAAACGCTGGTGACGCCGGACATCGACGATCCGCGCAAACTGGCCCCTTCACTGGCCACCGAATGGCAGGCGGGCAGCAGTGAGCACAGCCTGCTGTTTACGCTAAAGCCTGGCGCGAAGTTCGCCAGCGGCAATCCGGTGACCAGCCAGGACGTGATCTACTCGCTCACCCGCGCGGTGAAACTGAATAAAACCCCGGCGTTTATCCTCGCGGAGTTTGGCTGGACGCCGGAAAATATCGACACCCAGTTTACGCCGCACGGCGATAACCAGATTGAAATCCGCTGGACCACGCCAATCGGTCAGGATCTGGCTCTGCGCCTGCTGACCTCGCCGATCGCCTCGGTGGTGGACAGCAAGCTGGTACAGCAGCATGCACAGGGCAATGACCTGGGTAACGGCTGGCTGCACACCCATTCCGCCGGCAGTGCCGCCTATACGATAAGCAATTATGTACCGCAGCAGGCGCTGGTACTGGAACAGAATCCGTATGCACAAACCCCGCCGCACCTGAAGCGGGTGATCCTGAAGAGCGTCACCGACGCCGGTTCGCGGCGGCTGCTGCTGGAAAACGGCGATGTGGATGTGGCCTACGACCTTGGCGCCGATCAGTTCGCTACCCTCAAACAGCAGGGTAAGGTTAACGTCGCCAGTTTCCCTTCCAGCCTGATTTATTATCTTGGCTTCAATACCCAGGACAAGCAGCAGCCCGCGCTGGGAAACCCGGCACTGTGGCAGGCCGCACGCTGGCTGGTGGACTACAAGTCGATTTCTGAACAGCTACTGAAAGGCCAGTATCAGGTTCATCAGACGTTTCTGCCCGCAGGCTTTGACGGCGCACTCACCAACGAACCGTTCCACTATGATGTGGAAAAAGCGAAATCCATTTTGGCGAAGGCAGGCATCAAATCGGGCACGCGCTTTGCTCTGACTATTGTCAATCAGCCGCCTTACAGCGATGTGGCACAGGCGCTGCAGGCCAGCTTTGCGAAAGCGGATATTCATCTGGATATTCAACCGGTCGCGGAAGCCGAGCTGTGGAGCAAGATGCGCGGCCGCAACTTCCAGTCGATCTTTATTTACTGGGGCGCGGACTACGTGGATGCCAACAGCAACGCCAGCACCTTCGCCTATAACGTTCCCGGCGGGCCAAAAACCCTGGCCTGGCGCGTTGGCTGGACGATACCTGACCTGAGCGCACGTACGCGAGAAGCGGCCGCCGAAAGCGATGTGAAAAAGCGTACCGCGCTGTATCAGCAGCTACAAACGGATATCCAGCAGAACTCACCGTACGTAGTGACGCTACAGGGGCAGAAACAGGTTGGACTGGGCAAGCAGATTCAGGGAGCGTATCAGGGAATTGGCGTTAGCCTGCTCTACTTCGACCGCGTGAGTAAGAAAAGCTAGAACACGTAGAGAAATAGCGGGTATGGCGACTGCCCTACCCGCCAGGAGAATTGGCTACGCCACTCAGGAGATAGCAGAATCCGAGGAGTGCTTGTGCTTATCCTCTTCAAAGTGAGCCTTAAACTGCTCATAAATCGAGATCATATTGCTGGCATCACCCTGTAACGGGCTGAGTTTACCGGCTCTGACCAGTTCAATAACCAACTGAAGGGCAGCCTGCTTCGGGCTGCTGGATGGATGTGCAATTTCGTTCGACATAAAAATCCCAACACAGTGAAAAGCGAACTTTAGCAAGTTTAGCCGCCTTTCGTTACCCTTTTTGCAGCCTGAAAGCCCGTATCCCCCACCTAACTGGTTCTGTTTCCCGCGACCGACAAACTTGTACAACAAAAATAAATCTGTACAGATTAAAAAAAAGCGTTAAAGTAATCCCCGTAACGTATTGTGCATTTGCATAGCCTCGGAAAGTGTAGTTGGATTTCCACTTTCCGAGGTAATTTTTTCCCTCCTCTGATTATTCTTGGATCTAAAAAAAATTAATAATTGATCGAAAACAATGCCAATTCGCCATCGGTAGTCTAAATTTTAACCACCAATGACAGCTGAGAGGTGCAGAATGAAAAGACAGTCCGTAGCCTCATCCGTTATTCGAACCGTGGCCTATGACATGGAAAAACGGATTCTCGAGGTAGAAACGCTGAAGCATGGAACGCTGACCTACAATAACGTTCCCCTGACCACCTGGCACTTCTTTATGGCGGCCCCTTCTAAGGGACTCTTTTTTTACGAACAGATAAAGCAGCACTATCCGCAGCACTGATTTTTTATCCGGCGGGGTCAACATCGCCCGTCGGATAAGAGCGAATCCCCTGAATGCCAGTTTAGTGCTACCCGCAATGCAGCCTTTCTCACAGAAAATTTATTTAACCCCGCGTTTCATCTGTGCTGGCCGGCACAATGCGTTAAAATAGCGGCATCAATAGAGATTTACCTCAGGTTACATTCCGTTTCATAAGGACGTCAGATGCCCTCGCGCAACCGCTACCCGATTTTCCGCGCATACCTATCCGTGCTCCCAACCGTGTTCTCTTTGGCATGCAGCCTTTTGCCGCTTAACAGTCGGGCGGAGCAGGTGACCGTTTCACTGAGCCAGGAGCAGGATGGGGGCAATGCGGGACGCGCCTGTATTTATGTTTACCAGGGCAAGGCGGAATATCGTCGAGTGAAAGCGGATGAAAGCTGCCCAACGGAGATTGTGGTAGAACGCGATAAGCACTAAATACGATGGGATTTAACTGCGCCTGCAATGGCCGCCCGGTGGACACCGGGCGGGCCGCTGAATCCGGTGGCAGTCGCACCGGTTGCAGGCAGTTTCAGTAACCTGCCTCCGCAAATTTTTGCGGCTGATTGATCGCCCGGCGGGCAATCCAGTACAGTAAAATACGTTCGTCATCTTTATCCTGGTCGGCCATAGATAACAGCTTTAGTCCAAGCGTTGCTTTATTGACGGGCTGTCCGGTAACGCTGAGGTCAACCACTGCTCTGCCGATGATGTTACATACTTCGTCTTCGTTAGAAACGGGTAAATCTGCTTCGCCGATCATTCTCTCCTCCTCGTTGGTTAAATATAAAGCATAGCGTATCTGCGCGCGTTGCCCACCAGAGTCAGAACAATCGTGATAAAGGGCACATCAGGGATGAAAATACGAATCGCATAATTGACTGGAATGTGCGGTAGCCTGTTGAAACCACTGGCGTGAGACAGGCCGCGAAGGCTATTGTGTGGCTTATCGCCTATACTCAAAGCGACCCCAATCTGCCAAAGGAGTGAGCAATGCTAATCGGCTTCGTATTACTCGTCAGCGCCTGCGGTCATGATGCCTGTGACGCACTACCGGTATCAGAGCATATCTATCCCACACGCACAGCATGTGAACAGATGGCAGAAAGGATCCACGAACGCCGCCCAAATGCGGTACTGCTTTGCGGAGAAGTTTACCGCTAACGCTAGCAAAGCAGCTGGCGACATTCATCGTCGCACCCAGCATCAGAAGGATGCCTGATGGCATCCTCACTCCGTCATTTTCCTGAAAAACCGCCCTGAATGTGCTTTTTCGCCTCAGAACAGCAGAGAGACCAGCCAGAAACCAGCAATCGTCATCAGCAACGATCCGATAACGTGGACCAGCACCGAGGTCAGCGCCCAAAGATAATTGCCGGCCTGTAGTAACGTGACGACTTCCAGCGAAAAAGTAGAAAACGTAGTCATGCCGCCGCATAATCCGGTGGTAATCAGCAGTTTCCATGCCGGGTCCAGCTGTGGATGGCGGATAAACCACGCCATTGCCGCCCCGATAATCAGCCCGCCTACCAGGTTAACCAGCAGCGTTCCGGGGGGCAGATTAGGAAAAAGTGAATTTAACCGCACGGCAAGAAGCCAGCGGATCACACAGCCGGCGCAGCCGCCAATCATTACAGCCAGTAAAGGTTTCAGCATAAAATCCTCAGTACTTTCGAGGCGGGGTGCCAGCGGGCAGAAAACGCATAGCCTGACACACCGACCTCGTGTTAACGGTCAGGGTTATCAGGCGTCATCAGCCCCTTACGAGCAGGGCGGTTGGGAAAGGTGGAACACCATCACCTTGTGAACCACAAGATAATCAGTCATCGCCGCTTTTGCAACAGCGAGCTGCCGCAGCCGGGCGTCCCCGGCTACTCAGGCTCCATCCAGGTGCTTTGAAAATCGAACCAGCCCAGGTTGTTCAGGCGTATTCCCTGTGCGTTCTCCGGTGCCTTGAGTCGCATCCAGTGATGGAACAGCGGCTGTAACCAGCCTGCGCCGACCACCTTCTGTACCAGCTGGCGTGATTCAAGGGTGCCGTTGCGCCACTGCTGCTGCCAGCGTTGATACTGGCTGGGATCGCCGCCAGAGATATGCGGCTTCAGCAGCGGCATTCCCAGCAGCCAGGCCCCCACGTTCCACTGTTCCGGCGCGGGAAAATTCACCGTACCCAGCCACAGATCGACCTCGGCCTCGCCGCTTGCCCACTGCTGATAGTCCAGCTCGATCACTTCCAGCGCGATCCCTTCCGCCGCCAGGTTTTTGCGCATCATCCCCGTCAGCATGGCGTATTCAGGATGCTGCCGATGGCAGGCCAGCCGCAGCACCGCGCCGTGCAGCGGATTTTCATCGGCGGAAAACGGTGAAAGGCAACTCCCCTCATCCATACAGTGAAACCAGGCGGGCAGCAGGCTGCCCGTTGGCACCCACAGCGGCCTGATAGACTCCACCAGTTGCGAGGCCAGCTGCCACGGACTGAGTATCTCCCGCAGCCAGCGCCGCCGTTCGGGAGCTTGCCAGCGGCCAGAGCGGCTGTCGCACAGCAGGAAATATCCGCCCTGCTCCAGGAACATCTCCGCCAGCGGCTCAGAAGGCTTACCGGTGAACTGTTCGGCCTCGCCGGAAACATAGGCGATATCGCTGATGCTGGAGCTGAGCCACGCCGCAGGTTGACCGGCAGGTATAAACTGTTCGCTTGATGCCGCATGGGCGACATCCGGCCAGACGATCAGCTCCACTTCGTCCAGCAGTCCACGCAGGCCAAAATAGTGCTCGAACGCCTGCATCTTCAGGTGCCAGCGATCGTTCTCGCTCACCCGGTAAGGCCCGGTGCCGATCGGATGTGCGGCAAAATCATCACGCCTGGAATGATCGGCAGGCAGGATCAGCGCGGCAGGATCGGTCAGCAGCAGCGGCAAACGATCGTCGGCGTAGTGCAGTTCAACGATCACACTCAATGCACCCGCAGCCTCAACCCGTTTGATGTGTGAAAACAAGGGCAGTGACGCACTGCGAGTCAGCGAAGAAATCACGTCCTCACTGGTCATCTCGCGCCCGTCGTGAAAACGCACGCCACGGCGGAGAAAAAAGCGCCAGCGCAGCGCATCCAAACAACGCCAGCGGTGGGCCAGATCGCACTCCACTTCGCCGCTCTGCGGATTGATGCGCGTCAGACCACTAAAGATTTGCCGCACCAGATGGTTTTCCGAGCGCCTGAGCGGCGTGCCGGGATAGAGGTTCAGCATCTCGCGATAGTAGGGAATACGCAGCGACTGATAGTCATCGCTGATACGATAGCCCAGCCGCGTGCGCAGCAGGCTGGCAAGACGGCTTTTTTCCTCGCCCAGTAGCTCAACGGCGGCGGCAAGGTTCCCTGTTTCCAGTAAACGATCCGCTTTTTCCACTTTAAGCTGCTGCTCATCGCGCAGCAGCCGCAGCTGAGCCTGCCGACCTCGCCCCGGCGCAGCCTGCCAGTTCAGCCAGCCCTCGTTCTGCATTTTTACCAGCAGTCCCCGCATATGGCGCTTGCTGCAGCACAGCGAGTCCGCCAGCGCCTGCAGAGTCGTCTCGGCTTCACGAGCGGGAAACAGCGTCAGCAGCCGCAGGTAGTGATATTCAAGTCGTTGACCGTACATAAAAGAGGAACCTTGAAAGAGAAAAGTCAGCTGTTTTTAATCTCACCTTTTTAGTCCATTCTGCACTGAACGGCAATCCTCCTTCATCGATCACAGGACCGCATCCATGACCCGACAGCTGAACAAAGACACGACCGTATGTATGTCGCTGGCATCCCGCCCGGGAAATTTTGGCACCCGCTTCCATAACTTTCTCTACGACGCACTGGATCTCAACTACCTGTATAAGGCCTTTACCACGACCGATTTGCCCGCCGCTATTGGCGGTGTACGGGCGCTGGGCATTCGCGGCTGTGCGATTTCCATGCCGTTTAAAGAAGCGGTGATCGCACTGGTCGACGAGCTGGACCCGTCGGCGAAGGCTATCGACTCGGTGAATACCATTGTGAACACCGACGGTTATCTGAAAGCCTATAACACCGACTACATCGCTATCGCCAGCCTGCTGAAGCAGCACCAGGTCGATCGCGGGCTGACCTTTGCCCTGCGCGGCAGCGGCGGCATGGCCAAGGCCGTGGCGGCCGCGCTGAAGGATGCCGGGTTTAACCACGGCTATATTGTTGCCCGCAACGAGCAAAGCGGCAGGGAACTGGCGGCGCTGTACGGATTTGAATGGCGAGAAGATCTGGGCGACCTCCAGCCGGGCCTGCTGATTAACGCTACGCCCACCGGCATGAGCGGTGGCGCGGAGTCGGAGCTGATGTCATTCACGCCGCGCCAGGTCGACGCGGCCAAAGTCATTTTTGAAGTGGTTGCGCTGCCGGAAATCACCCCGCTGGTGCGCTACGCGCAGGAGAAAGATAAAACCGTCATTACCGGCGCGGCGGTGTTTGCCATTCAGGCGGTGGAGCAGTTTGCCCTGTATACCGGCATCCGCCCCGACGACGCGCTGTTCAGGGAAGCGGCGGCCTGGTCCCGGCAATAACACTCATCAGAGGCAGCCAGCCAGGATACTCTGCCTGACATTCGTTACGCTAATCGCCGGTCGGCCAGGGTACTTTATGCAGGCCGCCGGTCTGCAAAAGTGCTCTGCATACCATCAGTCATGCAGACCGCCGGTGGGCCAGGCTAAATACGCCCTTCGCTGCCGCAGATCCTGATTTTTTCCGCTACCACCTGCTTCATCGCCTGCTTACCCGGCTCCATATATTCGCGCGGATCGCTGGCACCGGGATGCGCGTTGAAGAAGGCCTTAACCGCGCCGGAGAAGGCGATTTTCAGCTCGGTAGCCACATTCACTTTACAGATACCGAGAGAAATGGAGCGCCTGAGCATCGCTTCCGGAATCCCTGAGGCGCCGTGCAGCACCAGCGGAATATCCACCTGTTCACGGATCTGCGCCAGCCGATCGAAATCCAGCTTTGGCTCCCCCTGATACAGCCCGTGCGCCGATCCGATCGCCACCGCCAGCGAATCGATCCCGGTACGGCTGACGTACTCTTGTGCTTTAGCCGGATCGGTAAAAAAGCTGTCGCTTTCATCAACGATCAGATCGTCTTCCTGACCGCCCAGCCGCCCCAGCTCCGCCTCCACGCTGACATCATAACGATGGCACAGACGCACCACCTCGCGGACTTTCTCAATATTCTGCGCAAAGGGATAATGCGAGGCATCGATCATCACCGATCGCACCCCGGCATGCACTTTGCGGCTGATATCGTTGAGATCTTCGTGATGATCGAGGTGTAGCGCGATCGGCAGATCGTACTTTTTCGCCGCCTGCTGGCAGATTGCGACAAGATACTCCAGTCCGGCGTAGTTCCAGGTGCCGGTGGTGCCCGCCATAATCACCGGCGAGCGCAGTTCCGCCGCCGTTTCGGCAATCGCCTGTACGGTTTCCAGGTTATGAACGTTGAATGCCGGTACGGCATAGCCTTCGCGCTGCGCGTTAAGCAGCATCGTACGATTAGAAACCAGATACATTATGCCTGCTCCTTATCCGTGACTGAGAAATCGAGCATGATTTTCCCGCTCATTGGCTTGCCCGCCAGCGCGCTGACCGCCTCGGCGTAATCCTGCGGCGCGGCCTGGACAGCAATCAGCGATGAGAGGTCGATCGATCCCTGCTCGAACAGCCGCACGGCCTGCTGCCACTCCACGCCGGGCCATTGACCCGAGTAATTCATCCAGCTGCCGAGAATTCGCAGCTCTTTACGCAGGATCAGACCGAAGGTGCTGCTGCTCAGCGGTAAATCACGATGCAGCGTGCCAATCAGGCCGATCTGCGCCTGCGGTCCGGCGATTTGGATACTCAGCTCCACGGTTTGCGGACTGCCGGCGGTTTCCAGAACCAGCTGATCGAAGCGCCTGGAGTCCATCGCGGTGCGGATTTCTACGGCGGTCATCTCGGCACTGTTAAAGGTGTAGTCCGCGCCCAGTTTCTGCGACAGCGCCAGCCGCTCAGGATTGATATCAATCGCCGTGACCGAACGTGCTCCCAGCGCTTTCGCACACTGCATCGCCAGCAGGCCGATAGTGCCCGCGCCCACGATAATCACCTCTTTACCTTCGCAGCCACCGGCCAGCTGCATGGTATGAAGGCTGACGGTCATCGGCTCAAAGAACGCCCCTTCGGTTGGCGTGGTGTGCTCCGGCAGCAGGAACAGATTGCTGCGCGGCACCACGATATATTCGCGATTGCCGCCGTCGCTGCGGGAGCCGATAAACCGGTAGTGGCGGCACTGGGACCAGAGCTGACGCTGGCACTCTTCACACTGAAAGCAGGGCTGAAGCGGCACGCAGGAAACCAGATTACCGGGCTGTAAATCGTTGACCGCACTGCCGGTCAACTTTACCCGGCCGCAGAATTCGTGGCCGAGGGTAATCGGATAAAAATGTGCGCCGTTGTGAAAAATACGCGGGATATCGGAGCCGCACAGTCCCGAACTGATCACCTCAACCAGCACATCATCAGCGGCTTCAATCTGAGGCAACGGTCTTTCTTCAACCGTAACGCTGCCTCCGGCGTGGATCACGACAGATTTCATCAGAGAACTCCAGAATGGCGGGGGATCTCCCCCCGCAGTTTATTCAGACAGGGTTTTAGAGCTGGAAAGCGTGGGTTCCGGCGGCGTACTGAAGCTGCGTGCGCGACGCCACGTCAGCAGGACACCGGCAAAGTAAATCAGGCCAATCACCACCAGCGCAGTGATGTTTTGCCAGGTCAGGAGCTGAATCAGAAGGTAAGTGATCGGCGATCCGCCCTGGTCCATTGAAGCCACCTGCCCGCCCGCCTTCAGCGCACCGGCGTTGGCAGCCAGCTGGGTATGCAGCCCGATGGTCTGGGTGGCGATCCACAGAGTGATGCTCATAATCACCGTGCCGGAAATCAGCGTACGGAACAGGTTACCCTGATGCACCGCCACCGCCATCGCCACAAAGAACCCGATGGTCGCCAGGTCGCCGAACGGCAGAACTTTATTTCCCGGTAGTACCACCGCAATCAGGATAGTCAGCGGGATAAAAATCAGGCTGGCGGAAACCACCGAGGTCTGCCCCAGCAGCAGCGCCGGGTCAAGTCCGATCAGGAACTCCTGACCGCCAAAGCGGGCCTGCAAACGCTTACGGGCATGTTTGGCAATCGGGTTGAGGCCATCCATAATCGGCTTGATCACTCGCGGCATTAGCAGCATCACTGCGGCGGTTTTTACCGCCAGTTGCAGCACGTCTTTCACATCGTAATGCGCCAGCAGGCCGATGATGATCCCCATGATGAACCCGACCGTCACCGGTTCACCAAAGGCACCGAAGCGCTTTTGCACATCGTCGGCGCTGAAGTGAATACGGCGCAGACCCGGCACTTTCTCAATCAGGGTATCCACCAGTACCGCAATCGGCCCCATATAGGCGGAGGTGCCGTGCGGCACGGCGATGCCGTCAAGATCGAAGAAGTTTTTTGTATCGCGGGCAAACCAGTCACCGAGCTTATAGGCAAACGCCGCATGTACCACCACGCCGAGCATCCCCAGCCAGTAAGAGCCGGTGGCAATATGTACCATCGCCCCGGTGAAGGTCATGTGCCAGATATTCCAGATATCGACGTTCACCACCCGTGTCATGCGGGTGACCAGCATCAGAATATTGACGCCAATCGCAACAGGAATAGCAATCAGGGCAATCTGCGACGCCCAGGTCATCGGTGACGATCCTGGCCAGCCGACATCCACCACCTCAAGACCAATTTCGAAGTTGGCGGCCATCGCTTTGGCGGCAGGGCCAATGGAATCCAGCATCAGCCCAATCACCAGTCCGATACCGACGAAGCCAATACCGATATGCAGGCCCGACTTAAAGGCATCGCCCACCTTCATCCCCAGACTGACGGAGAAGATAATGATCACAAACGGCAGCATCACCGTTGGGCCAAGATCGAGGATATAACGCATTATTTCCGTAAACATGTGTTCACCCCTGCAGAATGGTCAGGATTTTATCCCGCAGCGCGTCGATACCCACGCCGGAGATAAACGGCATGCCGTGTACCACCGGGATATCGCCAAACTGCCGATCGACGCGCGCCGTGGTGCAGATCAGGTGGACGCCATCCATATAGGTTTCGATCTCATTAACCCGGCACTGAACCAGCTCGGCTTCAATGTGGTTCTCGTCGCACAGCTCTTTAATTTCTTCAGCGGCCATCGTCGAGGTAGCCACCGCGCCACCGCAGGCAACAATGATTTTGCGTTTCATTTTTTTTATTCTCCGTTTTGCAGGGTCAGGGATAACGTTATGCCGCAGCGGCCAGGATGCGTTCGCTGAAGCAGTGCGCGACGTCATCTTCCGCCGCGTTTAGCAGGCTGCTAAAAAATTCCGGCTGCTGCAGTTGGCCAAACAGCGCCCGCAGCAGCTTGAGCTGCTCCTGCGGGTGGGTCACCACCAGCGCGATAATCAGTTCGGCGTTGATGCTGCCGTCATCATCCGCCTGCTGAAACGCTACCGGTTTTTCCGGGCGGATCAGATAGATGGCGGGTGCGATAGCGTGAGAAGCATCGCAGTGGGGAATCGCTACCGCGTGGCCGTCAAGTGCAATCCCGGTGGGGTAAGTGGCTTCGCGCTCCAGCAGCGCGGCAGGATAGCTGTCGCGGCACAGCCCCTCCTGCACCATTCGCTCACCGATATGCCGCAGGGCGTCGGTAGCGCTGGAAAAATTCATTGCCGAAGAGACGATCAGGCGGTAGTCATGCATGGCTTACCTCTTTGTGTTGGATGGATTCAGGATCGCAGCCCCACGCGTAGTCGCGCAGCACATCCTGAATTTTGTCGATAATCAGCGAATGCGGGTTAGCGGCCAGTGAACCGGTCAGCACGCGATCGAACTGTTTTGGCAGATACTGACTCAACAGCCCCAGCGGGATCGCCTGCTGGTTAAGATTTTCGGTCAGTGCGCTCAGCGCATCGCTGATACGGCTATTCGGCCAGTAGTAGCGAATACGATCGGACAGGCTGTAGTGGATATCCACCAGCGACTGGCTGAACGCCGGGCGATAATATTTTTTCCAGTAGCCCGGTTCATCCAGCATCACCTGGTCGATTACAGCAAGGATCTGGCTCTGTTTCTCAGGCGCAACCAGCGCTTTTTCAATATTGGCGAGGGCGAAAATCGCTTCGCGCAGCGCAAAAGTCAGCGCCGGGCCAACCTTCAGAATGGCAAAGTGATCTTTTACCAGCGCGCGATAGGCGCTGCGGGTTTGATAATCGGTGGAGTGCGCTTCATACACTACCGGCGTGGAGGCAATAAACTCGCTCAGCGCCCGAGCCTGCGACGGCTGATAGTGGATCACGCTGCTGTGGTCAAACTCGACGCCCGGCTGAACCACCAGCCCGATAATTCGGGGAATCGCCTGTTCAAGACCCGCTTCGCTGAAGGCCTGATGGTGCAGCGCCAGCGTGTGTGCCGCATCTTCCGGGCGGGTAACGTGAACTTCATGGATAGCCGATGCTTCACCGCCCGGCACCGGTACTTCGGTGCCGATCACGTAGGTCAGCAGTGCCTTCTGCTGCGGGGTCGCCGTTTCTTCGGCAATACGGCAGAGTTCGGCAGCGCGCTGCGCAACGGTTTCCGGCGGCAGCGGGATCGGATCGTCAGCGCAGGACATCGACGCATCCAGATGAATCTTGCTGAAACCGGCCTGAACATATTCCGCGATCAGCACCCGGGATTTCTCCATCGCCTTGTCGGCGGGTTCATTCTGCCAGCAGTTGGGTCCGAGGTGATCGCCGCCGAGGATCAGCCTCTGTTCCGGGAAGCCAACGCGTTGGGCAATCGCCAGTACGTAGTCGCGGAAGGCCGCCGGGCGCATGCCGGTATAGCCGCCGAACTGATTAACCTGATTTGAAGTCGCTTCAATCAAGACCTGACGCTGGCTGTTAAGGTCGAAGCGCAGTGCCGCTTCAATCACCAGTGGATGAGCAGAACACACTGAGCAAATACCGCAGTCCAGACCGTCTTTATGTTGCTGAATTATCGTTTTCATCACGTCCTCCGAAAGTATGCGTAAACAATCGTTAGTTTTCGCAAATTGCACAATCTCTTTCCTTTCGTTGTGTGATCGTGATCTATTTATTTTCGAAGTCATTCTTTGTCTTTCGTTTTCTTTCTTTTTATCAATTCATCGAATAATTTACTCGCAAATTGATTTTTATATATCCAATACAATGAGTTATAAACATCACTGTTTTAAGACATTTCTCCAGTACCAGTGAACGCTCACAATCCTGAGATTTTTGTTTTACTTTCTATTTCTTTCGTTTTAGGATTCCCCGACCAGCTCAAAGGAGTGTTGATGAATACCTTCGAACGCAGAAACAAAATTATCGAAATGGTGAACCGCACCGGCAGCGTGCTGGTAAACGATATCTCCGCCAGGCTCGGGGTGACGGAAGTGACCGTCCGGGCCGACTTGCGACTGCTGGAAGAGCGCGGGCTGCTGAGCCGTTTCCACGGCGGTGCCGCACGCAAAGAAGGTTCCGTTCCGGCTGAAACCACAATAGAAACCAGTGAGGTTAGCCTGACCGATCGCTACCAGCTGGCTGCCGACCCGAAACGGCGCATCGCTATCGAAGCGGCAAAGCTGGTACGTGAAGGGGATACGGTCATTCTGGACAGCGGCAGCACCACCAAGCTGCTGGCCGAAGAGCTGGTGGCAATGAGCAGCATTACGGTGATTACCAACAGCCTGCCTGCGGCGAATATCTTGTTTGAAAATAAAGACATCACCCTGGTGATCTGCGGTGGCACCCTGCGGCATAAAACCGTCTCGCTGCACGGCAACATTGCGGAATATGCACTGCGGGACGTTTCTGCCAATCTGATGTTTGTAGGTGCAGACGGGCTGGATGATGAGAACGGCATCACCACCTTTAACGAAGGCTATGCCATCAGCGGCGTGATGGCCGCCGCGGCGCAGCAGGTGATCGTGCTGACCGACTCGACGAAGTTTGGCCGTAAGGGTTACAACATTGTGCTGCCGGTGGAAAAAATCGATACCATCATCAGCGATCGCGAAGCGCCGGAAGAGATGGTGAACAGCCTGAAAAAGCAGGGTAAGAAGGTGATTCTGGTTTAGCTTTTGCCGACTAAACAAATTGATTGGAGTGCCGAACAGGTCGCTTAGAAATGGCGAGGGCGCGCCGCAGTAAAAGCGGCATGATTCACTGTCGAGCTGGCAGGTTAGAACTTCTCTTTAGCTCTGCCTCTGCGGCTTGGGCATTCACTGCCGCACAGGAAGCCTGGAAAGTTATCGGCACAGTGGTTGAAAATGGCAAACTGTTCACTGTTGTACAGACAGATTAGAAGATTGATTTATCAATCACCTTATCTACATAATAGGAATGGAATCCTTATGAGCACTTACACAGACATCGCAAAACGTATAGCAAAGATAATTGTTTCACCTGATGCAGTAATTGGCTTTATTCATGGTGTGTTATCAGTTCCGCAAGATTTAGGCTATCTGGCATATGGCTATATTGATACTGACTCCAGGTTCAATAGAGAAACAGAACGCATCAGGCTAAACAAAGCTATTAGGTTTGGCATCCTTCAAAATGAAAATTTTGCAAGAACGATAGAAATCGTATTGAATAAATTCAATCAATACATGCCGATTGAAAAGAGAGACGAAATTTACGCAAAAATGGGAGCATCCGTACTTGGGCGTGCAATTACAAATTCAATTATCTCTAAAAAAAACAGCCACCATAATAGCTCAACGTAGTTCACTTATGGTCGCTCTGCGGGGCGGTGTTGTTGGCAATACGCTGTTAGCTGGCGGTATGGCAGAGCGTAGCATTTATAACTCACAAAAACTCCAGAGCACTGACCCTGAAATATATTATGCATTACGTGAAAGAGATTATGATTTTCTTTATTTCCTCGTGGAGCCTGCTCTAAATCCTTTTGTTGAAGCACTAAGGATTAGAAGAAACCAAGGAGAAACAGCGTTCATTCAGATTCTGGACCTTGTGGAAAAAGAGGTCAAGTATGCCCGATGATAAACCGGAAAAACCATCACTTTGCAAGCGCGTATTTCATAATTTCATGGAATATACTGTTTCCTTGCTTGGTGGTATGTTGGTTTTTATATGTATTTATTTTTTCTTTCATTTTGAAACATGGCATGAAAGATTTATTTATATTTCCATCAGTATCGCTGTCGTCTGCTTCATTGTTAAGGTTCTACCTGAAAGACCAGAGGAATAGTTTTTTAACACAAGGAAAATTACATGTCTTTACCAGCTTACCTTTTTTTATATGATGAAAATGGTCTTCAAATTAAAGGATCTTGTTCTGCATTAGGTCGTGAAGGCGCGATTGAGGTAATGAATACGCAACATGGTATCACATTGCCGACAGATCCACATACTGGATCAATGACTGGAACGAGAATGCATGAACCTGTAATAATGAGTAAAGAGGTGGACAAATCATCACCTTATCTCTTTGATTCCGTTTGTTCCTGTAAAAGACTTAAAAACGCAATAATAAGATTTTATGCTATAAACAATGCAGGCATGGAGGCAGAGGTATATAACATCAAGCTTGAAAGCGTGGTAGTAAGTTCCATAGTATTTAACCATTCATACATTCCCGGTTCAACAAACCCTAATATGAACGAAGTAATTAAACTTAGATATAGAGGTGTCGAGTGGAATTATTTACCTGGTAATATAAAGGCTGATGATTATTGGGATAAGGTTTCAAAATGATTGTAATCATCCCTATCAAAAACGCTAATCTTCCGCACCGAAAGCATTAGGATATGCACAGTATCAATAACTCAAGTTCCGTTCACCGACGTACAGGCAGTGTAGTCTCCCGTCAAATTGGTGGTTGAAATGCCTGTACAAGTGCAGTGTAAATATTGATACCCGTGCCGAAACAGCTTTATCAATGATGGTATACCGGCTGCCGTCGTTTCATCGTTATTTAACTAATAGCAGCCATCGCGCTCACTGCTTATTTTTTCGCAGCATAGAACCACGCCTTAAAATATTTAAGGAAGCTGTAAGAAACAGCATACACCCCCGTCACAAAGCCCACCTTGCCGTCTTTCCACGATCCGTTCAGCAGATACCATTTAAACATCGCACCAAACGCGCTTATTGCCCCCCGGCTTAATGACGGTCTGATTTTTTTATATTTCACCACCCGAGAGGTATAAACATTAAGCTTGTTAAACACCTCATGCAGAGAATAAAACGTATCGTGCCTGACGCGGCCCGCTAATACCTGCCGCTGCACCTCTCCTTCCGCTGCATCGTCAACCGGGCTATCGTTAAACTTTACCCGATTCCGGTTATACAGGCGGATGGGATAATCAGGAGAGGAAACCGGGTAAATGGTACGTACGGGCTTACCCAAAACGTACCAGTAACGCGGAAGGCACCAGGCAACACCTTCATTATTCAGACCTTCTTCTTTTATCCGCCTGATGTCGGCGATAGTGTCGTCATTGAGGATTTCGTCGCTGTCCATGCAGAGCACCCAGTCATTTTTTGCCAGCGAGACCGCGTAGTTCATTTGTTGCGCGTGAGTGGTATAGGCGTGATAGTGACAGGTGATGCCGAATTCAGCGAGAATTTCGAGGGTGCGGTCGGTGCTGCCGGAATCAATCACAATAAATTCATCAGCCACGGGAATTAATGACTTAACGACATCCTTGAGCAGACGATCGGAGTTACAGGTAAGCAGACAAACTGACAGCATAGATCCCTCTATATATTTACACTCCCTCTTATTCCGTAAGAGAGAAAGATTTCTCCCGGGCTGGGAGAAGTAAAACTCAGGCTGTTATTTCCGAAAAAAATCCAAAAGAAAAACCCGCCGAGTATAGTGGATATCTCCATTTGCTAAATTAACAAAAAATGCCGGATGGATGCATAGAAAACGACCGACAAACAGGCCACCGCCGCTTCAGGCGGACAACAGCGGATAGCCCGCGGTAAGCGGTGAGTTGCTCAGAACAGGTGGCAGGATTCGCGTAACCGGTATTTTCAGGATTTTATTCAGCGTTTGCTGTCCACCACCATTCTCACAGCCAAACCCGCCAGCACCGTACCCATCAGCCAGCGCTGTGCTTTTTGCCAGAGGGGGCGCTGAGCGAGGAATGCGGCAATGGAGCCAGCGGCAAAGATAATCAGGCCGTTGACCAGCATGCTAATCGCAATCTGGGTAAAGCCCAGCGTCAGCGACTGCCCGAGGACGTTGCCCAACTCCGGGCGAATAAACTGGGGCAGCAATGTGAGATACAACACCGCAGCTTTGGGATTCAGCAGATTGGTCAACAGCCCCATGGTAAACAGCCTGCGCGGGCTATCCGGCTGGAGTTCACGCACTTCAAAGGGAGATTTTCCGCTAAAAATCGCCTGCCAGGCCATCCACAGCAGATAAGCGGCCCCGGCAAAGCGCAGTACGTCATACGCCAGCGGTACCGCCATCACCAGTGCGGTGATGCCCAGCGCGGCGCAGAGCATGTAAAACATAAAGCCCAGAGCCACACCGGTAAGTGAAGTGAAGCCAGCCCGTTTTCCCTGACACAGCGATCGGGAAATTAGGTAGATCATGTTAGGTCCGGGCGTGAGGACCATGCCGAGTGAGACGGCGGCAAACGGCAGGATCTGGCTAAGTGTCATCATGAGTTCGGGTCCTTGCATCGGGTGCTTCGGGATCATGGGGCGGTGATTGAATTTCGGTCAGAGTTCGGCATTGGCCGGTGATCGGGAATCGACCTCTGCGGCTGCCGGCCGGTCCTCGCGCCGCGCCGGGCGCGGTGCCCTCGGTTCCGGCTGCGGGCCTTACGGATCGGCCTGGAGCGGGCGTCCTGCCCGCGCCAGGCCTGATGTCCGCGTCCATGCGGCCATCTCCGGTCCCGCAGCCTGCACCTCAGCGCTGCGGATTACCCGTCAGCCGCAGAGGTCGATCCCCTTCAAGCTATGGCATTACGGCTTTAGGAAAACTTAAAATACCGGGCAAATAAAATATGGCCGGGCAACACAAAATCTACAGCACTTGCTGACAATTTTCGACCATCATCAGCGCAGGTCTGAACAGGCAGACAGCACACGCAGGCTCCGATCATTGCCAAAATGGAACAAATACCAGTCGACACAAAACTACAACACTGGCTGAAAGCCCAACCATCACCAGTCCAGGATTAATCAGCCAGGCAACACAAAAGCTAAAGCGCGGGCTGGCGGCTCCTACGATCGGGCAATCCGCAGCGCTGAACGCAGCGAGGAAGCCAGGATTCGCCCACACGGACGTGGGCGAAAGGCACAGCCGCGCAGGACGCGCGTCTGTGGCGGTCCGCCCGGCTGACGAACGGAGTGAAGGCACCGCATAGCGGCGCGAGGACCCGCCCGACGGAGGAGCTGCCAGCCTGCGCAGTCTCCAAACCCTGCCAACACGGAATCAAACCGTCAGACGACACAAAAGCTAAAGTCCCGGCTGACTAAGGCTCCAGCTAATCACCCGCGGATCGTATCATCCCCAAACGCCACCCACTTGTACGTGGTTAACGCTTCCAGCCCCATCGGGCCGCGAGCGTGCAGCTTCTGCGTGCTCACCGCCACCTCGGCCCCCAGACCAAACTGACCACCGTCGGTAAAGCGGGTGCTGGCATTCACATACACCGCCGAAGAATCCACCTCGTTAACGAAACGATCGGCATGCTGAATGGTGCGCGTCAGGATCGCATCGGAATGCTGCGTGCCGTACTCGCGAATATGGGCGATGCCCTCATCCAGATCGTCCACCAGCTTCACGTTCAGATCCAGCGCCAGCCACTCATCGCGGTACTGGGCATCGGTCACCGCACTGACGCTTGCCGGGCCGTTTTCCAGCAGCGGCAGCGAACGCGGATCGGCATGCAGAGTAATGCCCTCTTCCGCCATCCGCGCGCTCAGCACCGGCAGGAAACTGTCGGCAATGGCAGCATCAATCAGCAGGGTTTCCACCGAATTGCAGGCGCTTGGGCGCTGCTTCTTGGCGTTAACGATCACCTTCAGCGCCGCTTCCTGCTCGATACTGCGATCGACATAGATATGGCAAACGCCGATACCGCCGGTGATCACCGGAATGGTTGAATTTTCACGGCACAGCTTGTGTAAACCGGCACCGCCGCGTGGGATCAGCATATCCACGTAGCGATCCAGCTTCAGCAGCTGATTGACCAGCTCGCGGTCCGGGCTTTCAATCGCCTGAACCGCACCGGCAGGCAGGCCATGCTGCTGCAAGGCATTCTGGATCACCCGTACGGTAGCGGCATTAGTCCGATAGGTCTCTTTACCGCCGCGCAGGATCACCGCGTTACCGGTTTTCAGACACAGGCTGGCAACGTCAACGGTAACGTTTGGGCGCGCTTCATAAATCACGCCCACCACGCCGAGCGGCACGCGGCGACGCTCAATGCGCAGACCGCTATCCAACTTACCGCCGTCAATCACCACGCCCACCGGATCGGCCAGATGGCACACCTGACGCACGTCGTCGGCAATGCCTTTCAGGCGTGCCTGATTCAGCATCAGGCGGTCCAGCAAAGCCGCGCTCATGCCGTTCTGGCGCGCATCGGCCAGATCCAGCTCGTTAGCTGCCAGAATCTCTGCGCTTTGCGCTTCCAGGCTGTCGGCAATCGTCAGCAGTACCTGATTTTTTTGTTCGGTAGACAGCACCGAAAGCTGATATGACGCGGCCTTGGCCGCTTTACCCATTTGCTCAAGCATTGGTATTCCTTAGCTGACAATCATATCGTCGCGGTGCACGGCAACCGGACCATATTCATAACCTAAAATATCGCTAATCTGCTGGGAGTGATGTCCGGCAATCATCCGCATAGCGTCGCTGTTATAGCGCGACACGCCGTGGGCGACATCGCGCCCCTGCAGGCTGCGGATGCGGATCACTTCACCACGGGAGAAGTTGCCGCTGATCTCACGAATCCCCTTCGGCAGCAGCGAGCTGCCGCGCTCCAGAATGGCGGACAGCGCACCGTCATCCACCACCAGCTCACCGGCAGGCGGCGCACCGAAGATCCAGCGCTTGCGGTTTTCCAGCGGGGTGGCAAAAGCGTGGAAACGCGTACCGACCGGCGTTGCGGCGATCACATCACCGATCACGCCCGGGCGGCTGCCTGCGGCAATGATGGTGTCGATGCCCGCGCGGCAGGCAACGTCGGCGGCCTGCAGTTTGGTGGTCATGCCGCCGGTGCCCAGCCCGGAAACACTGTCCCCGGCCAGCGCACGCAGCGCGTCATCAATGGCATGAACGTCGCTAATCAGCTCCGCTTCCGGGTTATTGCGCGGATCGGCGGTAAACAGGCCCTGCTGATCGGTCAGCAGCAGCAGCTTATCAGCACCGGCCAGAATCGCCGCCAGCGCCGACAGGTTATCGTTATCGCCCACTTTGATCTCGGCGGTCGCCACCGCGTCATTCTCATTAATGACCGGGACGATATGGTTATCGAGCAGCGCGCGCATGGTGTCGCGGGCGTTAAGAAAACGCTCGCGATCTTCCAGGTCGGCACGAGTCAGCAGCATCTGACCGATATGAATGCCGTAGATGGAAAACAGCTGTTCCCACAGCTGGATCAAACGACTCTGCCCCACCGCAGCCAGCAGCTGCTTTGAGGCGATGGTAGGTGGCAGTTCGGGGTAGCCCAGATGCTCTCGCCCGGCCGCCATCGCGCCCGAGGTCACTATTACAATCCGGTGGCCAGCCGCATGTTGCTGTGCGCACTGACGCACCAGCTCAACGATATGTGCCCGATTTAACCGACGCGATCCGCCGGTCAGTACGCTGGTCCCCAGTTTCACCACCAGGGTCTGGCTGCTGCTCATTATTTCCTGCCGTTTTTGTCATAAAAGAGTGCAAAGAAACGTTTTAACAGGAGTCGTGCAGGAAGCCAACAGCCAGGCGGGGAAAAGCGTGAAAAAGCCCTGACCATTCGCTAGTCGAAAAGTTCGTGATTAACAAGAAATGTTTAAAACTGTAATAAAACTTTAATAGAGAAAAGGTAAAACGTTCCTGCCTTAGAAGAGCCTCCGGGCCACTTAGCCCAAAGTAGTTCAGTCGAAGTCTGCCCCGCAGCCGTCTGGAATATGAAGGGACATAAACTTTACTCTTTCGGGATTGATAGCAATGAAGAAAAGCGCACTGGCAATTTTAACCGCCGCACTGGCCCTGTCCACCGCCGCTCAGGCTGCTGAAGTTTACAATAAAGACGGCAACAAGCTGGACCTGTACGGCAAAGTGAAAGGCCTGCACTACTTCAGCGACAGCGCTGGAAACAACGGCGACAAATCTTACGTTCGTCTTGGCTTCAAGGGCCAGACCCAGATTAACGACCTGATGACCGGTTACGGTCAGTGGGAATACCAGTTCAACACCAACAACACTGAGAGCACCGACGCACAGACCGGTAACAAAACCCGTCTGGGCTTCGCTGGTCTGAAATTCGGCAGCTACGGCTCCGTCGACTACGGCCGTAACTACGGCGTACTGTACGATGTGGAAGCCTGGACCGATATGTTCCCAGAGTTCGGTGGTGACGGTACTGCACGTACCGACAACTTCATGACCGCGCGTACTACCGGCGTGCTGACCTACCGTAACACCAACTTCTTCGGCCTGGTTGATGGCCTGAAGTTCGCCCTGCAGTATCAGGGTAAAAACGATGCGGGCGGCGCTAACGACCGTACCAGCGTAGCACGCCAGAACGGCGACGGTTACGGCGGTTCACTGGTTTACGCACTGGGCGACAGCGGCGTGAGCATCAGCGGTGCCTACACCTCTTCTGACCGTACTAACCAGCAGCAGGCTCAGGCTTACGGTCACGGCGACAAAGCGGATTCCTGGGGTACGGGCCTGAAGTACGATGCCAACAACCTGTATCTGGCAGCGATCTACTCTGAAACCCGCAACATGACGCCAATCAGCGGCACCAGCACCGTAACTGGTTCTTCCGTCAGCGGCATGGCGAACAAAACTCAGAACGTGGAACTGCTGGCGCAGTACCAGTTCGACTTCGGTCTGCGTCCATCACTGGGCTATATCCAGACCAAAGGTAAAGATATCGAGAACGGTATCGGTAATGAAGATTTAGTGAAATACATCGATGTGGGCGCAACCTATTACTTCAACAAGAATATGAACGCCTATGTTGACTACAAAATTAACCAGCTGAAAGACGACAACAAACTGTCTCTGAACACCGACGACGTTGTCGCTGTTGGTCTGGTTTACCAGTTCTAAGTTGTAAAACTGTACCACCCCTCGCTGTGTCTACTTAAAACAAAGGCTGGAATTATCCAGCCTTTTCTTATTCTCAGATTGAATCAGGCACTCAACTTTACCGGCTCCTCGGCAAAATCAGCCGCAGGACGCAAATCCAGTTCCAGTTCAACCAGCACGGCCTTCAGGCGTTCATGGAAATTACGTAACGTCTCTTCGAGGCGGGCATTGTTATCCTTACCCTTTACGGCTGTCGGCTTCCAGTTGCCTTCCTTGTCAAACAGACCAAAGTAGTACTCATAGGTGAAATGGTCCGCCTGCGCTTCCAGTTCCATCCACCAGCCCCAGAATTCTCGTTCTTCCGGTGCAGGTTTCACATTGACGCAAACTGCCAGACAGTCGAAGAAAAAGCGATCGCCTTCACACTTGTTCTCACGGATGTAAGGGCCTAAAGAGCCAAAGCGTTTCATTAAACGGCTCTTAGGATGTCCACTCGGTAACGTCATCGTTAAACCTCCTTGGTTGGGCCTATAGTTGTAGCAAAATCATGGATTTTAGCAACTCATGCGCTTAACTGCCGGGCCAGCCAGTCGCAAATATCGCGCAGGCCACGGTCGAAATTATTCATTGAGGGCGAGGGTTTAATTGGTAATAACTTGCCGCTGACGGAGGAGTTCACAATAGCGCGTGACTCCTCCTCCGGGCTGAACGGATCGTTAGCCCAATAGCCGGAAAGCATCGGCACGGTACAGCGGCGCCCCAGCAGTCCCTGAAGCTTGAGCGAGAAGCGGCTCAGCTCAATACGCAGGGCGCTGTCGGAGGTGCTGGACATCCCCAGACGGCTGGCCAGCATATCCATATACATTTCCGGGACCCGATCCTGAAGGGCGATATCACTCAGCAGGCTATGAACGATGGGGCCAAGGCAGGCCACCGCACGCAGACGCTGAGGTTCAAGATAAGCTAAACGGACGGCAACGTTCGCACCGAAGCGGAAACCGAAAGCGGCTACACGGGTATGATCGACCCACGCCACCTGCTCGAGCTGGCGTAGTACGTGCTGATGCAGGAAGCTGGAATCATGCGTTAGCTTCCATTTGGCCGAAAAGCCCACCGACGGAACGTCGAGAGTCAGCATGGCGATACCGCGCGGCGCGAGATAGTCATGGAAAAGGCGGTAGTGATCGCTTTGCAGCGAATCGAGGTTAGCGCACAGCATCACCGTCGGATAGGGTGCCGATACGCCCGGCGGCATATGCAGGAAGCCGGTGACCGGGCTGCCATCGGGAATGTTGAACGTCAGCTCGCGCAGTTCGCCAGACAGGCGGCTGGTCGCTTCCTGATAGGCTCGGTTCGCCAGCAGCTGTGCCTGCTCGGCCAGTTCGTCTTCTTTCAGATAGGGATAGCCCGCCAGGCTGTACAGATTCGCCGCGTGCAGCCAGTGCTGGCCGGACAGCAGATCGTCTTCACATTCGCTGGCCTTTTGCTGCCACTGTGCCGCCTGCTTTGACCATTCATAAATCCAGTTGCCGCTGCGATAGCCAATTACCGTATCCAGCAGCCGATCGTCGGTATGCTCCACCCGGCTGACCGCAATGCGTGCCAGTACTTCGCTGATTTCCTGCGGCGTCAGCCCTCGCCAGGTCCACAGCAGGCGGTTAATCATGCGATACCAGCCAGCATGGCTTTCGCCATCCAGCGCGGAGTTAATGTTTATCGGGCGGTGATGATGCACACGCCGCACCAGCGACGAGGTTTCAGGATGCTTAAAACGCGGTTTGAACAGTTCTTCGCTGAGGTTTTTCGGCGACATGACTGGGAGTTCCTCCGGCATTCTGGACAGATATCCAGTCTATCGTAGCCACAGCTCGCACGCGAAGGATAAAAACAGACGCGCCCGGTAAAACCGGGCGCGCATTGAGCAGCATCAATCAGTTTTTAACAATGGGCGGAATGTAGGCAACGCCCATATCCCATGGCTGCTCAATCCAGGTGTTTTGCGGGATGTCGATGATGTAATCGTCAACCAGAGGGCGGCCGGCCGGTTTGGCAAAGATAGTGACAAAACGCGCCTGCGGATACATATCGCGAATCGCCTGCGCTGTGCCGCCGGTGTCCACCAGGTCATCAATCACGATAAACCCTTTGCCGTCCCCTTCTGCACGCTTCAGCA
The DNA here is from genome assembly GCF_016624745.1 of Erwinia sp. S43. Taxonomy (NCBI): domain Bacteria; kingdom Pseudomonadati; phylum Pseudomonadota; class Gammaproteobacteria; order Enterobacterales; family Erwiniaceae; genus Erwinia; species Erwinia sp. S43. Next base: position 38,125 of record NZ_JACVTX010000021.1, read on the forward strand.
CTTTCATTTCACGCTGATTATCGTGGTCGTAGCTGGAGATGCAGACGGTATCAACGTGGCGAATGCCCAGCTCGCGAGCCAGCAGTGCAGCAGGCACCAGGCCACCGCGGCTGACGGCAATAATGCCCTGCCACTGTTCTACAGGGAGCAGGCGCTGTGCCAGTTTACGGGCATGAATCTGCAGCATGTCCCAGGTGACGACGTATTTTTCACTCATAAAAAGATCCCGACCAGAAACTGGCTTAAAAATGTGCAATGGGAAAGGTTGCGCGAAATTATAGAGATCTGAGGCGCTAAAAACCAGCACCAGAGGCGTCGATAACCGCTTTTTTGCCGGGGCGAAGTAAGCAGTGTCTGATAAACGGTGATACTATTTCCCCATCGCGTCAGATCCGCTGACGGGAATTGTCCAACCGAATTTAACGCACGCCCCTGCCTTGATGGCGGCCGGTGGTGCTGACACAGGAGAGTCAACGTGTCTGAATTGTCTCAATTATCTCCGCAGCCGCTGTGGGATATTTTTGCCAAGATTTGCTCCATTCCTCACCCTTCTTATCATGAAGAAGCGCTGGCCAGCCACATTATGTCGTGGGCCAAAGAGCAGGGGTTCTGGCATGAACGTGACCAGGTCGGCAATATCCTGATTCGTAAACCGGCCACGCCGGGCTTTGAAAACCGCAAGCCGGTGGCGCTGCAGGCGCACCTGGATATGGTGCCGCAAAAAAATAACGATACCGTGCATGATTTCACCAAAGATCCGATCCAACCGTGGGTTGACGGGGAGTGGGTGAAGGCGCGCGGAACCACGCTGGGTGCCGATAACGGCATTGGTATGGCCTCTGCGCTGGCCGTTTTAGCCGATAACAGCGTTGAGCACGGTCCGCTGGAAGTGCTGCTGACCATGACCGAAGAAACCGGCATGGCCGGTGCATTTGGCCTTCAGGCCGGCTGGCTGCAGGCTGATATTCTGATCAACACCGACTCGGAAGAGGAAGGTGAGATCTATATGGGCTGCGCGGGCGGTATCGACTTTACCAGCACCCTGCCGCTGACTCGCGAGGGGCTGCCAGCGGGTTACCAAACGCTGAAACTGACCTTAAAAGGCCTGAAAGGCGGCCACTCCGGCTGCGATATTCACGTCGGTCTGGGTAACGCCAACAAGCTGCTTTCGCGCTTCCTGTTTGCCCACGCGGCGGAACTCGACCTGCGCCTGATCGACTTTACCGGCGGTACGCTGCGTAACGCCATTCCGCGTGAGGCGTTTGCTACCCTCGCGGTTGCGGCCGATAAGGTCGATCGTCTGAAGTCGCTGGCGGCAGGCTACCTGACCACGCTGCAAAATGAACTGAGCCTGGTTGAGAAAAATATCGCTATCGTGACCGAAGCCGTGGAAAGCAGCGAACAGCCGCTGAATGCCGCAAGCCGCGATGCTTTCATTGCTCTGCTGAACAGCACCCCGAACGGCGTGATCCGTAACTCTGGCGTGATGAAAGGCGTGGTGGAAACCTCGCTGAACGTCGGCGTGGTGAAGTTTGAAGGCGACGAAGCGGTCATCAACAGCCTGGTGCGCTCCCTGATCGACAGCGGGAAAGAGTACGTGGTGGAAATGCTCACCGCGCTCGGCCAGCTGGCAGGGGCAAAAACCCTGGCAAAAGGCAGCTACCCAGGCTGGCAGCCGGATGCCACCTCCCCGGTAATGGCGCTGGTGCGTGAAACCTACGAGAAGCTGTTTAACCGCACGCCGAATATTCAGGTGATTCACGCGGGTCTGGAGTGCGGTCTGTTCAAAAAACCGTACCCGGAAATGGATATGGTCTCTATCGGCCCCACCATTACCGGCCCACACTCACCGGATGAGCAGGTGCATATCGCCAGCGTTGGCCTTTACTGGCAGCTGCTGACGGCACTGCTGAAGGCTATCCCGGCGAAATAAGAGTATTCCCAGCCCGGGAATCCCCGGGTTGGATAATCTTTGCCAGCAAGCCGACACCGTATCGCTGAATACCCGCGCTAAGCCATGCGAGTGTTCACAAAGCAGGATGTATGCGAACTCTGCCTGTGTTCACCATGGAATGCGCTATCTAATGAACGCTGCCGCATAACACTGTGGCAGCGTTCTTATCATGCAGCGCCAAATCGTTCTCCACACGCTACAGCCCCAGCAGCAGCTGCCGCTCGATCTGCGGATTCAGCAGCGTAACGTGCAGCCCGACCAGCCTGACCCCGCGCCCTCCCCGACGTTCGTCCCAGCTTTTACGCGCCACGGCAATCAGATCGGCTTTATTCAGCTCCGGCCAGACGTGTTCCTGAGTGGTCAGCTGGAAGTCATTAAACTTCAGCTTCACACCCTGACGGGCAATCTGGCGGTCCGGCTTGATTTTGATCAGCCGCCGTTCCAGCTCTTCGTATAGCGTATCGATAATTTCCAGGCACGCTTCCCAGTCGTGAATATCTTCAGACAGCGTACGCTCCACGCCGAGGGATTTACGCTGGCGCTCGGTGATCACTTCTCGATCGTCAAAACCGTGGCTTCGCTCCCACAGCACGCGACCAAATTTACCAAACCGCCTGAGCAGCATTGCCAGATCGCTTTTTTGCACATCGGCACAGGTATTCAGCCCCAGCTCTTCCAGCTTGCGGGCGGTCACTTTGCCGACGCCGGGAATTTTTGCCAGCGGCAGGGCCAGCAGAAAGTCGGGCATCTCCTCGGGGGTGATCACGCACTGGCCGTTAGGTTTATTGATATCAGAGGCGATTTTGGCGAGGAATTTAATCGGTGCCACGCCGGCAGAAGCGGTCAGGTTTAGCTCCTGCTGGATAGTCTGGCGGATTTCCCGCGCCATCAGCGTCGCCGACCCCTGGCAGTGGGGGCTGTCGGATACGTCAAGATAGGCTTCATCCAGCGACAGCGGTTCGATCAGCGAGGTATAGCGGGAGAAAATTTCACGGATATGGGCGCTGGCCTCTTTATAAGCGTCATAGCGCCCGGGGATCACTTTAAGATGGGGGCAAAGTTTTAAGGCCATGGCCGTTGGCATCGCGCTGCGCACACCATATTTGCGTGCAGGATAGTTGGCGGTGCTGATCACTCCACGTGCCACCCGGCTGCCGCCAATCGCAATCGGGATATCGCGCAGGCTGGGATCGTCACGCATTTCTACTGCGGCAAAAAAACAGTCCATATCAACGTGAATGATCTTACGCATAATGCCCCCCGACAATGCACTGTATAAGTATACAGTTAAATCAGGCGATATCAATAAATGTCGGTTCACCCGCAATCATGGCGGGTATTAAGGTATTTAATCTTTCTAATCTTGAGAAAAAAATAGACAATGCTATGGTATCGCCGCGATAGCGGAATTGTCCTATATTGCAAGAAACAGACGCCTTTCGGCGTTGCACTCCACCCTCTTTTTCAAGGGAACAAGAATGGCCAAAATCGCACTGCTGTTTGCGATGATTTTTCTGCCTGCCGTTGTCTTTGCCAGCGTACCCGATGCGGTACAGCCACTGGCGCCGGTCAGCAAAGAGTTAAAGAAACAACTGCTGGGTACACCGGTGTATCTGCAGATCTTTAAAGAAGAACGCACTCTCGAGCTTTACGGCAAGATCGGTAACGAATATCGCCTGCTCGACAGCTATCGCATCTGTAATTTTTCCGGCGGACTGGGGCCAAAACGTCGCCAGGGCGATTTTAAAAGCCCGGAAGGTTTTTACACTGTCGGGCTTTCCCAGCTTAAGCCGGACAGCCGCTTTTATCGTGCGATTAACGTCGGCTTCCCGAATGAATATGACCGCCAGCAGGGTTATGAAGGGAAGTATCTGATGATCCACGGCAACTGCGTGTCAATTGGCTGCTATGCCATGACCGATGCCTATATGGACGAAATTTATCACTATGTGGAAGCCGCCCTGCGTAACGGCCAGCAGCGCGTTGATGTCAGCATTTATCCCTTCCGCATGACCGAAAGCAATATGCAGCGCCACCGTTACTCGACCTATTTCAGCTTCTGGAAAGAGCTGCAGCCGGGCTATACGCAGTTTGTGCAGACCAAACAGCCGCCGTCAGTGAGCGTCAGCGGCGGTAAATATGTACTGAGCCGCCCGATGATGAGCGGCACAGGTGCACCAGATTCAGCTCTGGCGCTCACCCAGACAAAATAGCGCCCACTCGCCTGGGGCAATCTTGTTCCAGGTTTCGTTAGCCGTTAGCGGCTGCGTTGCTATCACCGTGACCACGTCATTCGGCGTGGTCTGCTTCTGAAAATCAATTTCCACATCCTGATCCAGCAGCTTTGCTTTGCCAAACGGCGCACGACGGGTGATCCAAAACAGATTGGTGGAACAGAATGCCATCAGATAGCGACCGTCCGACAGCAGCATATTGAATACGCCCTTCTCCCTTAGCTCCCCCGCCAGTTCGGCGATATAGCGGAACACCGCAGGCCAGTTGCCCGGCGTACGCGGATAACGCGTGGTCAGCTTATGCAGCAGCCAGCAGAAGGCCAGCTCGCTGTCGGTTTCGCCGATCGGTCGGTAAGGCCCGGTATCCAGATTCTTGTAGCCTTTCAGCTGACCGTTATGGGCATAGGTCCAGTTGCGGCCCCACAGTTCGCGGGTGAAAGGATGCGTGTTTTCCAGCGACACTTCGCCGCGGTTGGCCTGGCGTATATGCGCCACCACCGAACACGACTTGATCGGGTAATCCTGCACCAGACGCGCAATCGGCGACTGGAAGCTCGGTTGCGGATCTTTAAATGTGCGGCAGCCTTTACCCTCGTAGAAGGTAATACCCCAGCCATCTTTATGCGGACCCGTTCCGCCACCGCGCTGCACCAGCCCGGTAAAGCTAAAACAGATGTCCGTCGGGACGTTCGCGCTCATCCCGAGCAGTTCGCACATAGTGATTCCTCGTCAACAACCTTGAAACGGATAACCGTGGAGTGCCCGCCGCGCAGCAGCGCCTGCGGGCAACGGCAGGGATTACTTCGCCATCTCTTTTTCGATCAGCAGGATCAGGATATGAATCACTTTAATGTGGATCTCCTGAATGCGATCGGCAAAACCAAAGTGCGGCACGCGGATTTCAACATCTGCCGAACCGTCCATTTTCCCACCGTCTTTACCGGTCAGGGTGATCACCTTCATCCCTTTGGCACGGGCAGCTTCAATCGCTTTAATCACGTTGGCGGAATTGCCGGAAGTGGAGATCCCCAGCAGAACATCACCCGCCTGACCTACCGCTTCAACATAGCGGGAGAAGATGGCGTCAAAGCCAAAGTCATTGCCCACGCAGGAGATATGGCTGACGTCAGAGATCGCAATCGCCGGATAGCCCGGACGGTTTTCACGATAGCGGCCGGTCAGCTCTTCAGCAAAGTGCATGGCATCGCAGTGTGAACCGCCGTTACCGCAGGAAAGCACCTTACCACCCGCCTTAAAGGAATCGGCCAGCAGCACGGCCGCCCGCTGAATGGCATGGATGTTAGCGTCATCGCTTAAAAACTTATTCAGCGTGTCGGCGGCTTCATTTAGCTCGGCGCGAATGATGTCCTGGTACATAGGGAGAGATCCTTTTTAGGAATAAGTGACGGCTTAAGTTTATCAACTTGCCAGAAGGCCGTGAAGCAATCTCCCTTTCGCTTGCGAGGTTTACCCGGATGTGCGGCGCTTTGTGAGCCAGGTTGTAATTATTATGTAAACAGATTGCATCTGAGCCAGCGCTAATCTAAACATATAACCAACAGGTCGGACCTCTTACTACTTACGGAGCGCACGTTATGATGGTTCTCAGTATTGTGGCGACAATCGTGCTGATTGGTGCCCTGTTTTATCACCGCGTTAACCTTCTGGCTGGCAGTATCGCCTTGCTGGCGTGGACCGCCGTTCTCAGCCTTGTCGGCCTGTGGACCTTCTGGCTGCTGGTTCCGCTGGCTATCATCCTGCTGCCGCTTAACCTGCTGCCGATGCGCCAGGCGATGTTTGGTAAGCCGGTGCTGAATACTTTCCGCAAGGTGATGCCGCCGATGTCGCGTACTGAAAAAGAAGCCATCGACGCCGGGACAACCTGGTGGGAAGGCGATCTGTTCCGCGGCGCGCCGGACTGGAAAAAGCTGCACAACTATCCGCAGCCGCGCCTGACCGAAGAAGAGCAGGCATTTCTTAGCGGCCCGGTTGAAGAAGCCTGCCGCATGGCCAATGACTTCGAAATTACCCATGAAATGGCCGACCTGCCGCCGGAACTGTGGGCCTTCCTGAAACAGCATCGTTTCTTTGCGATGATCATTAAGAAAGAGTACGGCGGGCTGGAGTTTTCCGCCTACGCACAGGCGCAGGTTCTGCAAAAGCTGGCCGGTGTGTCCGGTATTCTGGCGATCACCGTCGGCGTGCCTAACTCCCTCGGCCCCGGTGAACTGCTGCAGCACTACGGTACTGAAGAACAGAAAAATCACTATCTGCCCCGCCTGGCGCGCGGCGATGAGATCCCCTGCTTTGCGCTGACCAGCCCGGAAGCGGGCTCCGATGCCGGGGCAATCCCCGATACCGGTGTGGTCTGCATGGGCGACTGGCAGGGCGAGCAGGTGCTAGGCATGCGCCTGACCTGGAACAAACGCTACATTACCCTGGCCCCGGTTGCCACAGTGCTGGGACTGGCGTTCAAACTGTCTGATCCAGATCGTCTGCTGGGCAACACCGAAGAACTGGGCATCACCTGTGCGCTGATCCCGACCCAAACCCCGGGCGTGGAAATCGGCACCCGCCACTTCCCGCTTAACGTGCCGTTCCAGAACGGCCCGACGCGTGGTAAAGACATCTTTGTGCCGATTGATTTTATTATCGGTGGTCCGGTAATGGCCGGTCAGGGCTGGCGGATGTTGGTTGAATGCCTCTCCGTCGGTCGCGGTATTACCCTGCCGTCAAACTCCACCGGCAGCCTGAAGAGCATTGCACTGGCGATTGGTGCCTACGCCCATATCCGCCGCCAGTTCCGCCTGCCGATCGGCAAGATGGAAGGGATTGAAGAGCCGCTGGCGCGCATTGCCGGTAACGCCTATGTGATGGATGCCGCCGCGTCGCTGATTACCTACGGCATTATGCAGGGAGAAAAACCGGCGGTGCTGTCGGCGATTGTGAAATACCACTGCACCCACCGCGGCCAGCGGGCGATTATGGATGCGATGGATATCGCCGGGGGCAAGGGCATTATGCTCGGCAACAGTAACTTCCTCGCCCGCGCCTATCAGGGCGCACCGATTGCGATCACCGTTGAAGGCGCGAACATTCTGACCCGCAGCATGATCATCTTCGGCCAGGGGGCGATTCGCTGCCACCCTTACGTGCTGGAGGAGATGGAAGCCGCGCAGAATAACGACGTGGCGGCCTTTGACCGGGCGCTGTTTAAACATATCGGCCACGTAGGCAGCAACAAAATGCGCAGCCTGTGGCTGGGACTGACCGGCGGCCTGACCAGCGCCTCGCCAACCCGCGATGCCACTCGCCGCTACTATCAGCATCTGAACCGCATCAGCGCTAACCTCGCCCTGCTGTCAGATGTTTCGATGTCGGTACTCGGCGGTAGCCTGAAGCGCCGTGAACGTATCTCGGCGCGCCTGGGCGATATTCTCAGCCAGCTTTACCTCGCCTCGGCGGCGCTGAAGCGCTACGACGATGAGGGCCGTAACGAAGCCGATCTGCCGCTGGTGCACTGGGGCGTGCAGGATGCGCTGAATCAGGCTGAAACGGCGATTGACGATCTGCTGCGTAACTTCCCGAACAGAATGGTAGCGGGCCTGCTTCGCGTGGTGATCTTCCCAACCGGCCGCCACTGCCGCGCACCGTCCGATCGCCTGGACCACCAGCTGGCGCGTATTCTGCAGCTGCCTTCGGCTACCCGCAGCCGTCTGGGACGGGGTCAGTACCTGGCACCGAGCGAACACAATCCGGCGGGCCAGCTGGAGCAGGCATTAACCGATGTGATGGCGGCAGAAGTGATTCACGAACGCGTCTCGAAAGAGCAGAAAAAGCACCTGCCGTTCACCCGCCTGGACGTGCTGGCCGCCGAAGGTCAGCAGACCGGGTGGCTGACCAAAGCCGAAGCTGACGTCCTGATTCGCGCCGAGGCCAGTCGCCTGCGTTCCATTAACGTCGACGAATTCGAGGCCGACGCGCTGGCAACCCGTCCGGTGAAAGCCGAGGGTTCGGATAAGGTCGCGCTGGATAAATCCGCTAAGTCTGGGGAATCTTCGGCGACAGTACAGGCTCAATCGGGCAAGCAGGATGATGCAGCCACGGTCACGTTGGAGAACCCCGCTACGGTAAAGCAGCAGGGGGCGGGTAAAACCGAAGCGGCGTAGCTTCAGGTTGCCTGCATTTGACGGCCTGACGATGCTGCCTGGCGGTTACCTTTGTCAGGCAGCTCAACCGCATCAGAAACGCGCAATAAAAAAACGCCAGCCTGCAAGGGTTGGCGTTTTTATTTCGCTGACTAAGCTGCTCCACATGCTACAGCGACGGGCAACCTGCCCATGCCATCAGCATTCAGCATTCAGCATTCAGCATTCAGCATTCAGCATTCAGCATTCAGCCATTCTGGCGGATACGCATAATCAGCGCATCAATATCCGGCACGTGGTTAGCCAGCAGGATCAGGCTGCGGCCGAGGGTAATCGCCTGGCGCACGCACTCCACCTGCATCGCACGGTCATCGATGTTTTTAATATCGGCGACCTGCGACATGCCGACGGTACGGCGGATCAGCTCGGTGCCGCAGTAGCCGATAGTGTCACTCCACACCTTACCGAGGAACTCACGCGCGTATCCCGGCGTCGCCAGCGCGCGATCGGTACTCTTCTCGGCGGCCAGCGCCAGGAAGCCTTCGGCAAAGCTATTCCAGGTATCGCGCACGTCGTTCAGGCGCTGTTCGCGTGCATCGGCCGCTTCTCTTGGCACCAGCAATCCCGGCGCAGCGCAGTAGCTAATCAGCAGGTTACCGATCGCCGTGCCGATATCAAAACCAATCGGGCCATAGAAACCAAACTCGGCGTCGATCACCTTCAGGCGGCCTTCGGCAACGAAAATCGAGCCGCTGTGAATATCCCCGTGCAGCAGCGCTTCGGCATTACTGAAGAAACGATGCTTCAGCCCGGCAACCGCCACTTTCAGCTCTTCATCGTCGCGCAGGGCTTCGGCCAGGCGCTCCAGCTCACGCGGATAGGCGTTGCGATCGTGCTGCTCATAGGGTTCATTGAAGAACAGCTCCTCGGTGATGTCGCACAGTTCCGGGTTAGTAAAACGGATCACGTCCTTTTTCTTCTGATAGGGATGCTGGAAGAAATCAGAGGTATGGAACAGCGTCTGCGCCAGGTAACCGCCCAGCTGCGTCGCGGCCAGAGGATAGTTTTTCCCTTTTACCAGCTCGCCGCGCCAGATGGCGTGATCGGAGAGATCCTCCATCACCATCACCGCCAGATCGGCATCGTAGTGCAGGATCTTAACCGTGTGTTCCGGGCAAAACTTGCCGTGCTCAATCAGGGTTTCCGCTTCCAGCCTTGCCCGGTCCAGCGTCAGTGGCCAGGATTCACCCACGCAGCGGACGTAAGGCAGCGCCTGCTTGACGATAATCCGGCTCACGCCCTGGGTATCGAAAATCTTAAACACCAGGTTAAGATTACCATCGCCCACTTCCAGCGAATCAACCAGGCTGTCAGGATTATCCACGCCGCCAAACTGGCGAGCATATTCCACGGCATCCGCTGCGGTGAACGTACGGTATTGCGACATTAACCTAACCCCCATAAGACAAATTCGTTTTAATAAGCCGTTCAGACGTCTATACATCCATCAGCCATGTTGGCACAATGTATCGCCTTAAAGCAACCAGGATTTCACTTATGCAGACACTCAGCACCACCAGCCTACAGATCCGCGACAATCAACTGTGGATACTCGATCAGCAGGCCCTCCCGCAGAAAAAAATCTGGTGTCCGACGCCCGATGTGGCCAGCCTGGTCGAACACATCAAAACGTTGCGGGTGCGTGGTGCACCGCTGATTGGACTGTCTGCCAGCCTGCTGCTGGCGCTGCTGGCGGAACAGGGAATGCCGCGAGCTGAACTTGCGGAGGCACTGGAAACCCTGCGCGCTTCACGCCCGACGGCGGTTAACCTGATGAATAATCTCGATCGTATGAAGTTAGTGCTGGCGCAGGACAATTATGCCACTGCGCTGACCGAGGAGGCGCTGCGTCTGGTTGCTGAGGATAAAACGCTGTGTGACAACATCGCCGAAGCGGGCAGCACGCTGATCGTTCCCGGCAGCCGCCTGCTGACCCACTGTAATACCGGTGGACTGGCTACAGCTGGCGTCGGCACCGCGCTGGGGGTCATCGCCCGCGGCTGGCAGCAGGGAAAAGTCGCCAGTGTATGGGTCGATGAAACCCGTCCTTTATTGCAGGGTGGGCGCTTAACGGCGTGGGAACTGGGTGAACTCGGCGTCCCCTACCATCTTATTTGCGATTCAATGGCCGCCAGCCTGATGGCCCAGGGCAAAATTGATGCGATCTGGGTCGGGGCGGACCGCATTGCCGCCAACGGCGACGTTGCCAATAAGATCGGCACCTACAGCCTGGCGGTACTGGCGCAGTATCATAATGTGCCGTTCTACGTTGCCGCACCGCACACCACGCTGGATCGCCACTGCCCGGACGGCAGCGCCATTCCGATCGAGCAGCGCGCAGCCAGCGAAGTGACCGGCGTGGCGGGCAGCTTCGGTGACGTCACCTGGGCACCGGAAGGCGCACAGGTTTACAACCCGGCGTTTGACGTTACGCCAGCGTCATTAATCAGCGGATGGGTTCTGGATACCGGTGTGGTCACACCGGAGCAGGTGACTGCGGGTGTCTTCCAGCCACGCGTATAGTGGACTAAATCAGCGGGTCGGAAAGGGTCCGCTGTACCGAGAATGCCATTACCCATTGCGCACGGATCGCTGCAAGGCTATGGCTGACGCTCACTTCTCGTCGACACGTGTATTTCGAAGTGAACGGAGTGTGAAGTACGGGGTTCGGGGTTCGGGGTAAAGAGTACGGGGGCTGAAGCAGCGCCCCCGTTATGCAAATTATGGCAGGCGCGGATAGGCGTCAGCGATGGTGTCGCCGGTGAAATTGGCGATCCAGCCTTCCTGATTGTCGAAAATACGGATTGCGGTGAAGTGCGGCGCGGAACCCATATCAAACCAGTGCGCGGTGCCTTCCGGCACTGAGATCAGATCGTTTTTCTCGCACAGGATCTGATAAATGTGACCATCCAGATGCAGGCAGAACAAACCTGCGCCCTCAACAAAGAAGCGAACTTCATCTTCCGCGTGGGTGTGCTCAGAGAGGAACTTGGTGCGCAATACGTCTTTCTGCGGGTTATCCGCACGCATGCTGATCACATCCCAGCTCTGATAGCCTTTCTCGGCGACCAGGCGATCGATAGCATGCTGGTAAGCTTTGATAACCGTTTCAGAATCCGGGTTTTCCCCCAGATCGCGGTCGGCTTCCCAGCGCTCAAAGCGCACGTTTTTAGATTTCAGCTTCTCGGCGATTTCCGCCGCATCGGTACTGTGCCAGACCTGGGTGGCCGCATCGGTATCGGTAAAAATAGTCAGTGCACTCATGAATTCAACAGCTCCTGGTTAATCTGATCAAAACCTGAAACCTGGCGATGGCTGCTTTCGGCATCGGCCTCGCCACGTATTAACTGAAGGGTATTCCAGCCCGCTTCCCGTGCGGCGTCCAGCTCCTGGTGGATATCGGATAAAAACAGCAGTTCCGCCGCGGGTAGCGCAATCTGCTCCGCGATGTTGCGATAGGAATTCACTTCGCGCTTGGCACCGACGTGAGTATCGAAGTAACCGCTGAACAGATCAGTGATATCACCCGCATCGCTGTAGCCAAATAACAATTTCTGCGCTGCTACTGAGCCAGATGAATATACATACAGCGCGATGCCCTGCTGCTGCCACTGTTTCAGCGCAGGCAGCACATCGGCATACAGATGGCCGGTAAAGCTGCCGTTCAGATAGCCGTCGCGCCAGATCATGCCCTGCAGCGCTTTCAGCGCGGTGGACTTGCGATCTTCATCCATAAAGCCGTACAGCACTTCAATCAGCTCCTGTGACGTGGCATCCGGGCGGTTCACTTCAGCGCGCAGATCGGCCAACGCCTGAGCCACCGCAGGCTGCTGCTCGTTACCTTTAATAAAGGCAGGCAGGTTTTCACGGGCATAGGGGAAAAGAACGTTATGAACAAAGCGAATATCGCTGGTGGTGCCTTCAATATCGGTAACAATAGCGCGGATCATTTGCTCTCCAGAACGCGGCGTTGCAGTTCGCACTGGAAAAGGAATTCCAGCCCTTCAAGATGGCGGCGCGCCTCGTTAACGTCTTTGCCCCAGCAGGTCAGACCGTGGCCGCGCAGCAGAAAACCGTAGCGCAGCGGATTCTTCGCGGCAAACTGCTCGATACGCTTCGCCAGGCCATCAATATCCTGATCGTTATCGAACAGTGCAATCGGCACGCAGTCCAGATGGCTGTGCTGGCCCACCAGCGTTTTCTGCATTTCGTAACCCTGCAACTCCAGCGCAGCGCCTTTCTCCACACGTGACAGCACCGTTGAGTTAACGGTGTGGGTATGCAGAACGGCTCCGGCTTCGGGGAACAGACGATAAATCAGCGTATGCAGACCGGTTTCTGCGGAAGGTTTACGCCCCGAAGGCACGCGATTACTGGCAATTTCTACCTGAATAAAGTCATCGCGGGTCAGGCTGCCCTTGTCTTTACCGGATTCACTCAGCAGGCAAAACTCCGCGTCCTGACGAACGGACATATTGCCGCCGGTGGCCGGAGCCCAGCCGCGTTCGCCAATCCAGTGACAGGCGCTAACCAGCTGATCCAATTGTGAGGTCTGGGTCATCTCTTTTTTATTCCTCTGGGACTATTTTATTCAGGGCTTACATTTAGCCGTCTAAGCGTCTCGATTGCCAAATAGTATCACCGTGATATATTGGCAGCAACACAGGACACAACATCATAAAACCGCATTCAGCAAGGGTTGTAACCATGAGCCAGACGTCATTCACGCCAGAGAGCAAGCTGCCCGCACTGGGCACCACCATCTTCACACAGATGAGCGCGCTCGCCCAGCAGCACAACGCGATCAATCTTTCCCAGGGATTCCCCGATTTTGACGGCCCGGCCTATTTGCAGGAGCGCCTGGCTTATCACGTCAGCCAGGGCGCTAACCAGTACGCACCAATGATCGGCGTGGCGCCGCTGCGTGAAGCCATTGCGCAGAAAACTGCTGAACTCTACGGCTACCTGCCGGATGTAAACAGCGAAATTACCGTCACCGCCGGTGCTACCGAAGCACTGTACGCGGCAATTACTGCGCTGGTGCGCCCGGGCGATGAGGTAATCTGCTTCGACCCGAGCTACGACAGCTACGCCCCGGCGGTGACGCTGGCAGGCGGTGTTATGAAGCGTATCGCGCTACAGCCGCCCGGCTTCCGCGTTGACTGGGCGGAATTCACCGCTCTGCTGTCGCCGCGCACACGCCTGGTGATTCTCAATACGCCGCACAACCCTTCCGCGACCGTGTGGCAAAAAAGTGATTTCGCCCAGCTGTGGGAGGCCATTGCCGCGCAGGAAATTTATGTCCTGAGTGATGAAGTGTACGAGCACATCTGCTTTGATGAAGCCGGACACGCCAGCGTGCTGGCGCATCAGCAGTTGCGCGAGCGGGCGATTGCCGTTTCTTCCTTTGGCAAAACCTTCCATATGACCGGCTGGAAAGTCGGCTACTGCGTGGCCCCCGCCGCGCTGAGCGCGGAAGTGCGTAAGGTTCACCAGTATCTGACCTTCTCGGTCAACACCCCGGCGCAGCTGGCGCTGGCCGACATGCTGCAGCAGCACCCGGAGCACTACCGCGAGCTGCCGGAATTTTACCGTGCCCGCCGCGATCGTTTTGTTGAGGCGCTCTCCGCCAGCCGCTTTAAGCTGCTGCCCTGCGAAGGCACCTACTTCCTGCTGGCGGATTACAGTGCTATCTCGGATCTCGACGATGTGGCATTCTGCCAGTGGTTAACAAAAGAAGTGGGCGTGGCGGCTATTCCGCTGTCGGTGTTCTGTGCCGATGCCTTCCCTCATAAACTGATCCGCCTGTGCTTCGCCAAACAGGAAGCCACGCTGGATGCTGCTGCGGAGCGACTGTGTCAACTTTAAAAATTAGCGTACTCCAGCAACCGCTGGTCTGGATGGATGGTGAAGCCAACCTGCGTTTCTTTGATTCGCTGCTGGACGGCCTGAAGGGTCGCGACCTGATTGTGCTACCGGAGATGTTCACCACCGGTTTTGCTATGGAAGCGGCGAAAAGCTCGCTGGCTGAAAGCGAAGTGATTAGCTGGCTGCAGGCAAAAGCCGCAGCGACCCACGCAATGGTGGCGGGCAGCGCGGCGATCCAGACGGCAAAAGGCGCGGTTAACCGCTTCTTCCTCGTTGAGCCGGGCGGCGCGGTGCACTTCTACGATAAGCGCCATCTGTTCCGCATGGCCGGTGAGCACGAGCACTATCTGGCGGGCGATCGCCGCGAAGTGTTCGAGTGGCGCGGCTGGCGCATTCTGCCGCAGGTGTGTTACGACCTGCGCTTCCCGGTGTTTGCCCGCAACCAGAATGATTACGATCTGGCGCTGTACGTGGCGAACTGGCCGGCCCCGCGCGCCTTGCACTGGCAGACGCTTTTGCAGGCACGAGCGATTGAAAATCAGGCCTATATTGCCGGATGCAACCGCGTTGGCACCGACGGCAACGGCCACGGTTACAGCGGCGACAGCCGGATTTTCAGCCCGCTGGGCGAAGTGCTTGCCGCCGGAGAGCCGCATCAGCCAGCGATTCTTGAAGCGGAGCTCTCACTGGAGAGCCTGCGCGAGTATCGCGAGAAGTTTCCGGCATGGCGGGATGCGGATGCATTCAGCCTCTAATCACATAAACGGCCCGACACGGGCCGTTTCTTTACCACGCGGGCAGATTATTCCCCCGACATAATTGGCGAAAATTATTCCCCCGACATCATTGGCGAAAGATGGCGATACAGAGAACGGAATCGTGCTTGTTGCTCGAGATACTGCGCGTGCAGTTCAACATCGGGAATATGCTGCTGTTCAAGCGGCAGCGGCGGCAGGAGATCGCTAAAGGTGCTGTGGGGCGACAGGGCAAGCTGCGCCAGCCGAGCGGCTCCCAGCGCCGGTCCCACATAGCCCCCCGTGCGGTAATCCAGCACTTTGCCGGAAATATCGGCCAGCATCTGCCGCCACAATGGGCTACGCGCACCGCCGCCAATCAACGTGATGCTGTCGGGATTCACCCCGGCTGCGTTCACCACGTTCATTCCGTCGGTCAGCGCAAATCCCACGCCTTCCAACACCGATTTCGCCAGTTCCGCCTGACCGTGTTCATGACCTAAACCAAAAAACACGCCCCGGGCATGCGGGTTATTGTGCGGCGTACGCTCCCCGGAAAGATAAGGTAAGAAGAGCGGTCCGCTCGCGCCGGGCGCGGCAGACTGCGCCTTCTCGATCAAGGCGGGAACGCTACCCACGCCAGTTAAGCGTGCGGCCCAGTCCAGACAGGAAGCGGCACTGAGCATCACCGACATCAAATGCCAGCGGTCGGGCAGCGCGTGGCAAAAAGCATGAACCGCACTGTCAGGATTACTGTGGTAACCCTCGCTGACCGCGAAATACACGCCGGACGTCCCCAGCGACAGCATTGCCGCACCGGGATCGACAATACCGGCTCCCACCGCACCGGCCGCGTTATCGCCACCGCCCGCGACGATCGGCACCGCCGGAACGCCCCACTCGCGGGCAACGCTAGCGTGGAGGACGCCGGTGATGGCACTGCCCTCAAAGAGTTCAGGCATATGGCCTCGGGTCAGGCCGCAGCTTTCCAGCATGCGGTCGCTCCAGTCGCGGCGGGCCACATCCAGCCACAGCGTGCCGGACGCATCCGACATATCGCTGGCAAAGCGGCCCGTCATGCGAAAACGCAGATAATCTTTCGGCAGCAGCACCTTATCGATTTGGCGAAACACATCCGGCTCATGGCGCGCCAGCCAGAGCAGCTTTGGCGCGGTAAAGCCCGGCATCATCAGATTGCCGGTTATGCCTCTTTGCTCAGGAATGGCCTCCTCAAGATCGCGGCACTCTGCACCGCAGCGGCCATCGTTCCAAAGAATGGCCGGGCGCAGTACCCGCTGCTGTTTATCCAGCAGCGTGGCACCGTGCATCTGCCCCGCCAGCCCGATCGCCTTCACGGCGGCCAGCGAATGCTGCTGGCCCAGTGAGCGAACGGCGCTATCGGTGGCCTGCCACCAGGCTTCCGGGTTCTGTTCGGACCAGAGCGGATGAGGCCGCTGCAACGTCAGTGCTGCCGTATGAGATGCAATCACTCGTCCCTGTTCATCCGCGAGGATCGCTTTGACGCCCGAGGTGCCGAGATCGATACCAATGTACATGTTGAGTATCCTGGACAGGCGCCACCGGCAGGTGGCGCAAAAGAATTAACCGAAGAGGTACCGATTAACGAGATTTTCCAACTGCTCCTGGCGGCCGCTCTGGTGCTGAGGCGCCAGGTTGTTTTCGCTGGTGTAGTCAGCAAGCGCTTCCAGAGACAGATTGCCCTGCAGGATTTGACGCCCCTGTGGACTGCTCCAGCCGGCATAACGATCGGCTACCGTCTGCTCCAGCTCGCCGTCCTCAATCATCCGCGCCGCGACTTTGAGCGCCAGCGCCATGGTATCCATCCCACCGATATGACCGTGGAACAGATCGTATTTGTCCGTGCTTTGACGACGGACTTTGGCATCAAAGTTCAACCCGCCGCTGGTCAGGCCACCGGCCTTCAGAATTTCATACATTACCAGCGCATTTTCCTCCACGCTGACCGGGAACTGATCGGTATCCCAGCCGCACTGCGGATCGCCGCGGTTGGCGTCAACAGAGCCAAAGATACCCAGCGCGATGGCGGTCGCAATCTCATGATGGAACGAGTGACCCGCCAGCGTGGCGTGGTTCGCTTCCAGATTCAGCTTAATTTCATTCTCCAGGCCGAACTGCTTGAGGAAGCCATACACGTTCGCCGCATCATAGTCGTATTGATGTTTAGTCGGCTCCTGTGGCTTCGGCTCAATCAGCAGAGGGCCGGTGAAGCCGATTTTATATTTGTGCTCAACAACCAGATTCATAAAGCGTCCGATCTGCTCGCGCTCCTGGCGCAGGTCGGTATTCAGCAGCGTTTCGTAGCCTTCGCGGCCGCCCCACAGCACGTAGTTTTCTCCACCCAGTTTGTGCGTGGCGTTCATTGCATGAAAGACCTGCGTCGCCGCCCAGCAGAAAATCTCAGAGTTTGGGTTGGTCGCCGCACCGGCAGCATAACGGGGATTAGTGAAACAGTTCGCGGTGCCCCACAGCAGCCTGACGCCACTCTCTTCCTGTTTGCGAGCAAGGACATCGGTCATTTCCGCCAGGTTGCTCTGATACTCCCGCACCGACCGGCCTTCCGGCGACACATCGACATCGTGGAAGGCATAGAACGGCACATCCAGCTTGTGGAAAAACTCAAAAGCGACGTCCGCTTTCAGTCTGGCCAGCTCAAGTTCGTTCCCCACTTTCTGCCACGGGCGGTCAAACGCCCCAACGCCGAACATATCTGCGCCGTTCCAGCAGAACGTATGCCAGTAACAGGCGGCAAAGCGCAGATGATCTTTCATGCTCTTACCCAGGATTATCTCATCCGGGTTGTAGTGGCGAAATGCCAGTGGGTTGCGGCTCTGTGTGCCTTCGTAGCGAACTTTATCTAACCTGTCGAAATAGATGCTCATTGCAGACTCCGGGTTGAAGGATGATGAATCTCCGTGTTGCCTCATCCTCTGCGTAATGGCCCGACGCCTCAATTGCGATATTTCACGACCCGATTGCGAGAATTTGCAACCGTGCTGGCGATCACACTCTTCAGCAACTCCCACGGCGACAAAACATCAATCCATTGAAATTAAAAGATAAAAATAAGACGAATCAGGGTTCGCTGTGGCGATTGTGCTCCCGGTATTCTCCTGGTGTGATGCCATACGCTTTTCGAAATACCGCGTAGAAGTACGGCAGTGAGGCATAGCCACAGACCTGTGCAATCTCGGTCACGGGCAGCGGCGAGGCGCTGAGCATCTCTCTGGCGCGGGTCAGTTTTTCCGCGTGGATCATCGCATGCAGCGATTGCCCCGTTTCTGCCTTAAATCGGCCGTCGAGGCTGGTCCGGGAGAGGCCAACAGCATCCAGCACCTGCTCCACGCGGATCCCCTGACAGGCGTGGCCACGGATAAAGTGCATCGCCTGAATCACCACCGGATCGCTCAGAGAACGATAATCGGTCGAACGCCGACCAATCACCCGTTGCGGAGGAATAAGAATGCGTTGCAGCGGCAGCGGCTCGCCGTCAAGCAGGCGCTGGAGAAGCCTGGCGGCCTGAAAGCCCATCTGCCGGGTTCCCTGAACCACAGATGAGAGAGACACGCGCGACAAATAGCGCGTCAGCTCTTCGTTATCAATACCGATAACGGACAGCGTGTCCGGTACCGGAATGTTCAGATGCTCACAGGCCTGAAGAATATGACGAGCACGAGAATCGGTGACGGCAATGATGCCGCAGTGGGCAGGAAGTTGTTGCAGCCAGTCAGCCAGCCGATTTTGCGCATGCTGCCAGCTTACCGCCGAGGTTTCGCTTCCCTGATAAATGCGCAGCGGGTAGCCGTTGCGGCTGGCCAGCTGTCGAAAGGCCATTTCACGCTCCTTCGCCCATCGATGATGACGGCTGTCCGGCAGGCCGTAGAAGGCAAACTGCGAAATTCCTTTTTGTTGCAGGTGGCGCCAGGCCAGTTCGACCTGGGCAAAGTTATCCGTAGCGATATAGTGAACCGGCGGATACGGCGAATGCAGGAAGGAACCGCCCACCCCCACCACCGGCACCGCAACGCCATCAAGCTGTGCCTCGATATCCGCATCGTCATAGTCTGCAATAACCCCGTCACCCAGCCAGTCAGCAGCCGGAGCTGAGCGCATACGAAAATCATCTTCGATAAAGATATCCCACCGGCTTTGCGATGCCTGAAGGTACTCGCCCACGCCCTCAATAACCTGCCGGTCATAGGCTTTGTTGGCATTGAACAACAGGGTAATACGATGGCGCCGGGTATCCCGGCGATGGGGATGCCATGCCATATCGTCTCCGTTACGCCGGGCCATCTGAGGATAGCGTTCAGCCCTCGTTCAGCGATTGATAAGAGAAGTAGTCGAAATCGGCAAAGGCGTTCTCCCCGGTGAAATCCTGGCAGCAGATCCCGACAAAAGCCCCGGTAAAGCGCTCGTGTCCACGCTCTTTAAAGTATTCATCGGACAGTTTGCTGTATTCCACATAGCTCCCCACGCGATGCCACTCCCGCTCATCAAGGGAGTAAAAGAACCAGGCGGCATCGTGGTCCACTTCCACTTTCAGATACACCGGGCCGTCATCGTCGAGGACGATACCGTCCCCGCTCGGCTCACTGAACCGGTTAAGATCGTTAATCAGCAGATTGACGGTGCGTCTGCCGTGCTCATCACGCGTGAGATAAAGGTAAAGGTAATTGGTCGTGTCGTAGTAGCAGACCAGCCCGGCCATCTGCTGGAAGGAATCGGGCTGGAAATCGATACGGGTCTGCGCCCGGAAGGCAAAATCGGTCTGCCTTCTGGCCACTAAGCTCTGGTGATGATGGGAACTGAGGGATTCCTGGCCATGCAGGCGAAGCCAGCCCTTCCGCGCCGTCAGGCTGCAAAACGCGTCGGTCAGGGGAATGCGCAGGCTCTGGTAGTGCAGCGGCAGTACAGGCGCATCGAAGTCATCTCGCGCCGCTGTCGCTGGCCAGGGTTTTTCCAGCAGCAGCGTATGGACCACCAGCTCCGGGGTGTTTTTCTCATTCACCAGCCGCAGCCAGCCGTCCTGGTTCCAGTACACTTTCTGGATGGCAGTTTCCCTGCCCATTGGGCTTCTACCCCGCGACGGCAGCGGCCTGCCGCACAGGTGAACGATAAACCACTCCCCCTGCCCGGTTTCAATCAGATCCGCATGGCCGGCGCGTTGAAGGGGCAGCTGGCAGTCATAGCGGGAGGTCATCATCTGGCCGCAGGGATCGGTTTCATACGGCCCCATGAGCTCTCGGGATCGCGCCATGGTCACGCCGTGATTGTAGAAAGTGCCTCCTTCGGCAGTCAGCAGGTAGAACCAGCCATCGCGTTCATAAAGATGCGGGCCTTCGGTGATCCCCAGTTCGCTGCCGTTATAAATTTTTCGGCACTCTCCGATAAGCTGCTTACGCTGTTCATCGTACTGCTGGATGATGATGCCGTTCCATTTTGGGAAGCCGGGCTTTCCGCCATCGCGATAGCTCATTTCCATGCTGACCAGCCATTTGGTGCCGTCACTTTTATGGAACAGAGAGGGATCGATGCCCCGGCTGTTGAGATAGGTGGGTTCTGACCATTCACCTTCGATGTCCGACGTGCTGACAATATAATTATTCACATCCCAGAAGCGGCCTGTCAGATTTTTAACATCGCTAAAAACCAGATAAAAAATACCTTTATCAAACGTCAGGCAAGGTGCAAAAACGCCACCGGAATCCGGGTTGCCTTTCATATCCAGCTGGCTGACCCGATTTAAGGGATAAGATATCAATTTCCAGTTTTTTAAATCGTATGATTTATACAGGCTCACGCCGGGGAACCATTCAAAAGTCGATGCGGCAATATAATAAGCATTGTTCGCAAAGATAATCGACGGATCGGGATTAAATCCGGGTAAGATGGGATTAGTAATGGTGGTCATCTTGCTTCTCCTTTCACGTCTGACAGCACGCCGTTAGCGGCCTCGTTCTCATTGCTGCCGTCAGGATGTTTCGGGCTGAGATCGTAATTTCTCAATACCAGAATCAGGCTGAGAATTAACAGTGCGGGGATAATAGTAAAAATTAATCTGATGCAGAGCGTGGCCGAATCCAACTGGGTTGGCACGTTGCCCACGTAGCCGCCGACGGTGAGTATCCACCCCATCAGTGCGCCACCCACGGCAATACCAACCTTGATCGCAAAAATATTGGTGGAGAAAACCAGACCGCTGAAAGACTTGCCGGCTTTATTCTCAATATTGTCGATAATATCGCTGAGCAGGTTCCACTGCAGCGGCGTCGCCGTTGAGTTGATGACGTGAATACAGCCGATAATGCAGCAAATCAGCACCGCATGCTGCGAAGGTATAAAGAACAGCGCAATCATAATCAATGCCTGCACCGACATCGCCAATTTATAGGCAAACACCCGCTCTAATCGGGAATAGAGGGTAGTGGTAAACATTGAACCAAAAAACTTAGCTCCGAGAATGATGGTCAGAACCACGCCGACCAGCTCGGGCCGATGAAGATAATAGGTAACAAAATACATCGCCCCACCGGTCTTTAATATTCCCGCCGTCAGGTTAATTACGTTTAGCAGGAATAAACGCCGCCAGTTGGCATCCGACGTCAGATAGCGAAGCTCGCTGAATACCATGCTGAATTTTTGTGATTTATCCACCGGGCGGATATAGCGTTCCTGGGTCAGGGCGAAGCAGAGATAAAACATCACGGTGCTGGCCACGCCCATCAGCACCATGGCATAGAAATAGCCCTGCTGAAGGTTGCCGCCCCCCAGCACTTTAGTCAGCGGCAGCGCCACGGCGGAAACGATAATCCCGCCCAGCGCCGCGAAGGCAAAGCGGTAGGACTGCATCGACAGCCGTTCATCGGGGTCCTGAGAGAGATTATTGATCATCGCGCAGTACGGCACATTCACCAGCGTGTACAGCAGGGAGAGCGCCGTATACGACACGTAGGCATAGATAATTTTACCACTTTCACCCAGATCCGGCGTGAAAAAGGTCAGCGAGCCGAGAATACCGAACGGTAGGGAAAACCAGAGTAAGTAAGGCCTGAACTGGCCGTGCCGGGTTGAAGTGTGATCCGCCAGGAAGCCAATATAAATATCAAAAAAGGCGTCAACGATGCGGACAAAAAGAAACATCACGCCCATATGAAAGGGGCTGAGGCCGTAAATATCGGTGTAGAAGTAGGCCATAAACAGCATGATGGTTTGCCAGATGATGTTCGATGCGCCATCACCCAGCCCGTAGCCAATTTTCTCTTTAATCGTCAGCTTGGACATAGATTACCTTCTGGTGTTGTGTCTACAGGTTCAGGGAGTAGCGGGCCAGCTGGTATCAAAAATAGGCTTTATCGGGGCGGGTTAATGTAGAGAGATTGCGGCTTTATATAATTTTTTTGCGCTTTGAGTGTAACGACGATCACCCTTTTGAAAAAAGCAATTCGTCTAAGCAACAGCTTCAGGAAGAGCACCGGCGGCCAGTCAGCACAGAGAGCATGTTTTCGAGATCCAACGGCGGATCGGTCAGGGCAGCGGGTCGTGTTTCGTGGATAGCTGCTTTGTCGAGCGGCTGTAAGTTCTGAATTTTTTTGGCGTTACGCCCATCAGCGATCGGAATTTAAAACAGTAATAGGCGCTGTCGGTGAATTCACACTGGTAGGCAATATCCGTAATGCTCAATTCGGTATTTCTCAGCAGCTCGGCTGAGGCGGCAATTTTCTTTCTGACCAGATAGTCTTTAAAACTAATCTGCATGATTTTTTTGAAGGTGCGGGAAAAGTGGCTGGATGAAAGCCCGCAGCGTTCAGCGGCATCGTTCAGCGTGATGCTGAACGTCCGATCTCGTTCAATCTGCACGACAAAATCGATAAGGCTGTCGAAGGTGCTGTTCTTGTCTTCGCTGACGTTCACCTTAACAGCCTGCTCGGCGTGGCCGTAAACCGTATTCAGCAGCAGCGTTAATAACGGGTTGGATTCGCGTGAGCTGTGCGGCTCGTCATGCAGCTGTGTAAACCAGGTAAACAGAAACTGCATGCGTTCCGCATCACGTTCATTGAGCTGAAGGACAAACCCGGCGTGCTGACCGGTAAAGGGCAGCGGGCATTTGAGCCGGTTCATCACCACATTGCTGTACTGCAGTAAAAACCGTTCGTGATCAGGGGTAAACGCCAGCTCCATATCATGCAGGATCATCGATCCTACAAAAACCAGCGTATTGTCGCGCAGCGCGAGTTTTTCACTGCCGATTGAGTACGATCCCTCGGCGCGGCGGAACCACATAATCTCGTGTTCCAGATGCACATGAGGGCGAATATACACCCCTTTTTCGGGCACCCCCTCCCGCGCACGCAGCAGGTAGTCCACGCCAAGGGTGGTTTCAATTTTTTCGAAAAAGCGATCGTCGTTCCACATCAGGCGCAAGATTCTTACAAAACGGCGGCAGGGAACCCCCACTATCGGGGGTTATAAGGTAGAAAATCAATATAACTTTCTCCCACCCTGTACCGTTACGCAGAACAGCCGAACACTACGCCATGATAAAAACGGACTGAGGCACGGTATTACGCCCTGCCCGCCACCTCATTCACCACCTGCACGTACGCCTGAACCGCCTGCGCCACGTCTTCCGTGGTCACCGACTCTGCCGGATTATGGCTGATACCGCGATCGCAGCGCACGAACAGCATGGCCGACGGCCAGCGCTCGGCCACAGCGATAGCATCATGCCCGGCACCGCTCGGCAGCGATACGCTGCGCCCCTGCACCTGAACAACGGCGCGGGTCAGCGCGGCCTGCAGTTCGTTATCGCAGGCGGTGGCGGCAATGCAGTAAAACTCCTCGGCGCTGAAGCTGATGCCGCGACGCTGGGCAATCGCCTCGCCTTCGGCCAGCAAATCGGCCAACAGTGCAGAGAGCGGGCCGTCTTCCGGGCCGCGCACGTCGAGCGACAGCGCCACATCACCGGGAATGACATTTACCGCGCCCGGCTGACATTGCAGCGTGCCGACCGTGGCCACCAGCTGCGGACCAACCTGTGGCGTGCGGCGCTCGATATACACCATCCACTCGGCGGCGGCAGCCAGCGCATCTTTACGGTGGCTCATTGGTACGGTTCCGGCATGACCGGCCTCGCCAACAAAGCGACAGTTCAGGCGGTGCGCACCGTTAATCGCCGTCACCACACCCAGCGCCAGCTGTTCCTGCTCCAGGCACGGCCCCTGCTCGATATGCAGCTCCAGATAGGCCACGAAGTCTTCGACATCGCGCGCCGACTGCCAGATGCGGTCGGCATTCAGCCCGCAGTTTTTCATCGCCTGCGCCACGGTAATGCCGTTGGCATCCGGGTGATCGACCCAGCTTTCCGGCCAGCTGCCGGTCAGGCCGCGGCTGCCCAGCAGGGTGATACCGAAACGGGTGCCTTCTTCATCGCAGAAACCGATAATCTCAATGGCCAGCGGCAGGCGCTCGCCGCGATCGTGAAGGTACTGCACGGTTTCAATCGCAGTCAGCACACCGAGCATGCCGTCATAGCGCCCGGCATTGCGCACCGTGTCCAGGTGAGAACCCAGCAGCAGCGCTTTCGCGCCGACCTGCTGGCCCTCATAGCGCCCGCAGATATTGCCGACGCTGTCCTGCCACACTTTCATCCCTGCCGCCGTCATCCACTTGCCAACCATCGCGTTAGCCCGCAGCAGCTCCGGCGACAGATAAACGCGGGTCAGTTCACCCGGCGTTTCGCTGATTTCTGCCAGCGCATCGCAGCGGGCCATCACGCGCGCCGCTGCCTCAGCGGCGGCGGCGGCCGTCATCAGGCACTCACTCATTAACGGCTCCCGTTATAGTGATCCCAGGCTGCCTGCATCGCAGCACCCTGGGTTGTACGGAATCCAAGATGGTTCAGCACGGCTTCCAGCGCGCTCAGGGTCTGCATCACGCAGTCTTTACGCGCGTTATAGCCCATGGTGCCAATACGCCACACTTTGCCAATCAGCGGGCCAAACGAGGTGCCGATCTCAATGCCGAAATCTTCCAGCACCAGCTTACGCACCAGATCGCCGTTGACGCCCTGCGGGATCACCACGCCGAGCACGTTGTTCATTTTGTGGTTAAGGTCACCGAAGGTTTCCAGCCCCATTCCCTGAATGCCTTTCAGGAGCGCGTCGCCGTGCAGCTTGTGGCGGGCGATGCCGTTATCCAGCCCCTCTTCCAGAATCAGGCGCGCGCATTCGCGGGCACCGAACAGCGCGGAGGTAGCCTCGGTATGGTGGTTCAGGCGCTCAGGCCCCCAGTAATCCATGATCATGCCGAGATCAAAATAGTTGGAATAGATCATCTCATCGTCGCCGTCCTGGTGCGCATCGGTACGGATACCCGCTTCCACGCATTTGCGCTTGCGGATCGCCTCTTCCATCAGCGGGCTGAGGGTGATCGGCGAAGTTCCTGACGGGCCGCCCAGGCATTTCTGCATGCCGGCAGAGACCGCATCCAGTCCCCAGGCATCGGTTTCCAGCGCGTTACCGGCGAAGGAAGCGGTAGCGTCGGTGTAGAACAGCACGCCGTATTTACGGCAGATGGCACCCAGTTCTTCCAGCGGTTGCAGCATGGTCGTCGAGGTGTCGCCCTGCACGGTCAGCAGCAGGCGCGGCTTCACTTTTTTGATCGCGTCTTCAATCTGATCCGGGGTGAACACTTCGCCCCACGGTACTTCAATGGTGTGAACTTCCGCGCGGCAGCGGCGAGCAATTTCGCACAGCAGATGGCCGAAACGACCAAAGACCGGCACCAGAACTTTGTCACCCGGACGAATAGCAGACAGCAGGATGGCCTCGATCCCCGCGCGCGAAGTGCCGTCAATCAGCATGGTCCACTGATTTTTGGTACGGAACACGCCGCGATAAAGCGCCATCACTTCGTTCATATACTGGGTCATGGCCGGATCGTACTGCCCGATCAGCTGGCTGGACATGGCGCGAAGCACGCGCGGGTCAGCGTTAATCGGCCCCGGCCCCATCAGTAAACGCTGCGGCGGGTTGATCTGGGTAAATTTAGATAAATCCATCATCGATTCCTATATGTAAATAACGCTTCAGGCGTTACTGGTGCAGGCAGTTTGCACACGGGCAGCGCGCAAGAACCGGAGCGTACACGTAGTACGTGAGGATTCTGAGCACTGCCCAGGTGCAAAATGGCAAACAAAGTAGCCTAAAGCCCACGCACCGAGGAGATAAACTGTTTAAGCTCATTGGTCTGTGGGTTGGCAAACAGGGTTTTACTGTCGCCCTGCTCCCAAACGCGGCCCTGATGCATAAACACTACGCGGTCGCCCACTTCGCGGGCAAAATTCATTTCATGCGTCACGAGGATCAGCGTCATGCCCTCTTTCGCCAGCTGCTCCAGCACTTTCAGTACTTCGCCAACCAGCTCTGGATCGAGCGCCGAGGTGATCTCGTCGCACAGCAAGACTTTCGGTGACATCGCCAGCGCACGGGCAATCGCCACGCGCTGCTGCTGGCCGCCGGACAGGTTGGCAGGATAGTAATCCATGCGATCCCCCAGCCCGACTTTATTGAGCATTTCCGCCGCCAGCGCCCGGCACTCGGCGTCGCTTTTTTTCAGCACGCGACGCGGTGCCAGCATGACGTTTTCCAGCGCGGTCATATGCGGGAACAGATTAAAGTTCTGGAACACCATGCCGACAGAATGGCTGATTTCCCGCGCCTGAGATTCACGATCGGTGATGGTCATCCCGCCCAGTTTAATGCTGCCTTCCTGATAGCCTTCCAGCCCGTTCATGCAGCGCAGCAGGGTACTTTTCCCCGAACCGCTGCGGCCGATGATGGAGATCACCTGGCCCATTTCGATGTCGAGATCCACGCCTTTCAGTACGTGGTTGTCGCCATAGTATTTCTGCACCTGATTAATGGTGATGAGCGGCATTGAATTTCTTCTCCAGATACTGGCTGTAGCGGGACAGCGGATAACACATCAGGAAGTAGCCCAGCGCCACCAGCCCGAAAACTTTAAACGGTTGATACGTCACATTGTTCAGTATGGTTCCGGCTTTGGTCAGCTCGATAAAGCCGATAATCGACGCCAGCGCCGTACCTTTCACCACCTGTACGGCAAAGCCCACGGTCGGCGCGATGCCGATGCGCAGCGCCTGTGGCAGAACCACGCGATACAGCGTCTGGCCGAAGCTCAGACCGAGGCAACGGCAGGCTTCCCACTGCCCTTTCGGCAACGCCTGGATGCTGCCGTACCAGATATCAATCAGGAAGGCGCTGGTGTAAAACGTCAGCGCCAGCGAGGCGGCGGTCCACGGCGAAACGTCAATGCCGAACAGCGCAACGCCGAAGAAGGCCAGAAACAGCTGCATCAGCAGCGGCGTTCCCTGGAACAGTTCGGTCCAGGCGCGAATAAAGCGGCACGGCCAGCGGCGACGGGTCAGGCGAACCATCACCAGCGGCATCGCCACCAGCGTGCCGCCAAAGAATGCCGTCAGCGACAGCAGGATGGTCCAGCGCGCCGCGAGCAGCAGATTGCGCAGAATGTCCCAGTCGGTAAAGGTCGTCATTACGGCTGCTCCCCGAACCATTTACGCCCGGCGGCCAGCAGCAGCTGACGCATGGCAATCGACAGCGCCAGATACATCAGCGTGGTCACCAGATACACTTCAAAACTCAAAAACGTCCGCGACTGGATCAGGTTGGCGGCAAAGGTCAGCTCTTCATAAGAGACCTGCGACACCACCGAGGAGCCCAGCATCACGATAATGCACTGGCTCACCAGTGCCGGATAAATGCGCTTCATTGAGGGCGGCAGCACCACGCGGATAAACGTCTGAGTGCGGGTTAAGCCCAGCACCCGCCCGGCCTCCCACTGCCCTTTCGGCGTCACCTGGATACCGGCGCGGATGATTTCCGTGCTGTAGGCACCGAGGTTAATCAGCATCGCCAGCAGCGCCGCCTCACCGGCGGTGAGTTTCAGGCCCAGATTGGGCAGGCCGAAAACGATAAAAAATAGCTGAACCACAAACGGCGTATTGCGGATCAGTTCGACGTAAGCGCCCCAGCAGCGGCTGAGTAGTGAGGGTTTACCGCTTCGCAGCGCTGCCCCCAGAATACCCAGCCCCACGCCCCCAACGGTAGCCATCACCGTTAGCTGGATAGTCACCCACAGGCCGGAAATCAGTTCCGGCCAGTAGGGCCACAGAGCGGGAAAATTCAGTTGCCCGATCATCAAGTCAGCCCCGATTAACCCAGGTCAGCGGGTAATGGCGCTTTCAGCCATTCTTGCGATAGTTTGTTCAGCGTGTCGTCCTTCAGCGCCTGGCCGATCAGCTCATCCACTTTAGCCTTCAGAGCCGGTTCATTCTTTTTCATGCCGATAAAGCACGGCGAATCTTTCAGCATAAACTTTGCCACCGGCGCTTTGTCAGCGTTCTGGCGGGCAATAGCGGCCACGACCAGGTTACCGGTTGCCACATACTGCACCTGACCAGACAGATAGGCCGACAGCGTGGTGTTGTTATCTTCGTAGCGTTTCACTTCCGCCTCTTTTGGTGCCACGCTGGTCAGAACCATATCCTCAACGGCACCGCGGGTAACGCCGATGGATTTGCCGCTCAGCTCCGCCGCGTCTTTCAGAGTACCGTCTTTCGGACCAAACACGCCGAGGAAGAACGGTGCATAGGCGCGGCTGAAGTCGATCACTTTTTCACGCTCCGGATTTTTACCCAAGCTGGAAATCACCAGGTCCACTTTATCCGTCTGCAGATAAGGCACACGGTTTGCGCTGGTAACCGGCACCAGCTGCAACTTAAGTTTCATTTGCTTAGCCAGATACTTCGCCATATCGATGTCATAGCCCTGCGGCTGTAAGTCAGTACCTACTGAACCAAACGGCGGGAAATCCTGCGGTACGGCAATACGGATAACGCCACGTTTTTCAATATCTTGTAGTTGGTCCGCCAGCGCCGAAGCGGTAGACGTCAGCAGTAAAGCGCCAGCCAGTAATGCGAATAAGCCTTTTTTCATTCTCACTTCCCCGATTAATACATCATGAAACGAAAGATTCTTAAAGAATTTATTTGCAACTAATGTGCCACCGGGGATTTTGGCGTTGATTTTTCTTGCTGAAATCGGTGGCCGATCGACAACGCTTGATTAAAACCTGATTAAAATCAGAATCAAAGAAATAAATTCCATAAATAAAATCGGGTTATTTCGATGAAAAAATTCAGAAAAGGCAGATCGAAGCGTGAGAAAAGCGCAATAAAAAGGGGCACCGCCTCGTGCCCCATAACTATGCAAAGCACCAAATTAGTGCCCCATCAACGCTGTTCCAGCTCGTCCAGCTCGCCGTAAAGATCGGCAATCTGATGGATACGCTGACGCCCGTTGCTGAGTAACTCATGTAAGACGGCATTCGATAGCAGATTGACCAGGCTGTTGGCCGCCGAGTAGCTGTCAAAGGCCGATACGCTATCCAACGGCGCACACAGCTGCCAGCGCGCCAGCGCGATGGACGTCTGCGCCTGAGGTTCGCACATCACCAGCGTGGGGATATGCCGCTGCTGCAGCTGCTGTAACAGCGGCCGGATAATGCGCGGGCGGCGGCGAAACGCCATCACAATCACCATATCTTCCGGGGTGATGTCGATTAGCTCTTCGGAAAAAGTTTGCCCCGGCTGCGGCAGCAGCTGCACCCGGCTCCGAACCTGCAGCAGCTGCTGGCGGAAGTGCAGTGCGACCGGATAAGAATTGCGTAAGCCAATAATAAAAATTCGCTGGCTCTCACACAGTGCCTGTACGACCTGGCCGAAATGCGTGCTGTCGAGGGTGTTAACCCACTGCGTAAGGTTAGCCATTTCCTGCTTGTAGTGGCGTGCTAACAGGGTATTGCCCTGAACCGCATCGCGCACGTCCGTCAGCGGCATGCCGCTCTGGCGCAGGGTGCGCAGCTCGTTGCGCATATCTTTATAGGTGTCATAGCCCAGGCGCTTAAATAAGCGGCTTACCGTGGCCTTCGACACCCCACTCAGCCGCGCCAGTTCAGCGCTGTTGTAACCAATCAGGTCGTCATAATGATCGAAGACGAAATCCGCAATGCGCTGCTCCTGCGGCGAGAGTTGCGCATAGTGACCGCGCAGGCGTTCATCAAGCTGCTTCATGTCTATGCATCCTGTAACTTTTGTTTCATTCCACCGATCATATACAAATAACGTGCCTGTCTGTAGCCGGACAGAAAAATGCCTTCGCTTACGCCCTGTTTTCCCGGCCCCCCCGCCTGCGTCTGATTGTTATACAAAAACTGGAATGACTCTTGCTTTAGTCACACTCAGTTCGAGCAATAACGAGAATAATATGAATCAGAGCAATATGGCACCGCAGGGGATGGCCGTAACCCCACATCATCTGGCCAGCGAGAGCGCGCTGGGAATTTTACGGGCGGGAGGCAACGCCATTGAAGCCATGGTCGCGGCCGCAGCCACCATTGCGGTGGTCTATCCCCATATGAACGGGCTGGGCGGCGACGGTTTCTGGCTGATTGTTCCGCCAGGCGGCGAGCCGGTCGCTATCGATGCCAGCGGCGCGGCAGGTTCCCTGGCCGATCTCGACTTTTACGCGGGCGAAAGCCATATTCCCCATCGCGGGCCGAAATCGGCGCTGACCGTGGCAGGGACGGTCAGCGGCTGGTCAGAAGCGCTGGCCGTTTCCGGCGAATACGGCGGTGAGCAGCTGCCGCTGGCTCGCCTGTTAAATGATGCGATCCGCTATGCGGCGGACGGCATTCCGATCACGGCTTCACAGGCGGAAGCCACCGCCAGCAAATACGCGGAACTGGCCGAACAGCCTGGTTTTGCTACCACGTTTTTACCGGGAAATGAAATCCCGAAATCCGGCAGCCGCTTTGTGCAACCGGACCTTGCCGCTACGCTGATCCAGCTGGTTGAAGAAGGACTGGATACCTTCTATCGCGGTCCGCTGGCACAGCGGCTGGCCGCAGAAATGTCGCAGCTCGGTATGCCGATTACGCTGGAGGATCTGAACCGTCAGCAGGCAAAACGCCGTACGCCGCTGCGCATTCGCCACCAGTCTGGCGATATCTACAATATGACACCGCCTACCCAGGGACTGGTATCGCTGGCCATTCTGGGCATCACCGACCATCTGACGATGGAAGATGCGGACGAGGCGCAAACCATCCACCGTATCGTCGAAGCCACCAAACTGGCTTTCGGACTGCGCGACAGCCACATCACCGATCCGCGTTTCATGCGCGAAGAGATGCAGTCGCTGCTGACATCCGATCGTCTGAAGCAGCTTGCCGATCGGATCGATCTGAATCAGGCCGCACCGTGGGGCAACGGCAAAGGCCCGGGTGATACCGTATGGATGGGCGTGATGGACAGCAGCGGGCTGTCGGTCTCCTTTATCCAGAGTATTTATCACGAGTTTGGCAGCGGCGTCGTGCTGCCGGGCACCGGTATCACCTGGCAGAATCGCGGGGCATCGTTCAGCCTGGATGCCGATCACCTGCTGGCGCTGGCCCCCGGTAAACAGCCGTTCCACACACTCAATCCGGCAGCAGCAAGGCTGAACGATGGCCGCACGCTGGTTTACGGTTCAATGGGCGGTGACGGCCAGCCGCAGACCCAGGCCGCCATTTTCACCCGTCATGTCGTTCAGGGGATGCCGCTGCAACAGGCGCTCAGCGCACCGCGCTGGCTGCTGGGCCGCACCTGGGGACAGCTGTCCGACTCCCTGAAGCTGGAAGGTCGATTCAGCGCAGAAACCATCAACGCGCTGCAGGCGCTGGGGCATGAGGTCGAGCTACTGCCCGATTTCAGCGAGGCGGTAGGCCACGCAGGCGCGATCGTACGCCATACCAACGGCATGCTGGAAGGTGCCTTCGATCCCCGCAGCAACGGCAGCGCCGCGGGCTTTTAGCAGGAGAAGAACATGACGCCAACTCAGCCTGACTGGGCAACGTATATCTTACAGATGGAGCAGATCCTCGGGATGGATCTCGACGAAGCACGCCGGGCCGAGCTGCTGGTACAGTTCACCCGTATTGCCGCCATGGCGGCACCGCTGATGGCCTTTCCGCTGGATGACCGGCTGGAAGTGGCGGGGGTATATAAAGCATGAATCTGGCCGCTCTCTCCATCAGTGAAATCAGACAGGCGCTGGCAACGGGCGATCTGAGCGCTGCGGATATCGCCAGCCGGACGCTTGCGGCGATAGAACAGCACAACCCGGCGATTAACGCCTGGACCGGCGTGACACGCGATCGCATGCAGCAGGAAGCTCTGCGCGTCGATCGCCTTAAGCGTGACGGCCAGCCTCTTCCTCCGCTTGCCGCCGTGCCCTATGCGGTTAAAAACCTGTTTGATGTGGCCGGTCACACCACGCTGGCCGGGGCCAGCCTGTTCAGCGATCGCCCCGTTGCCAGGGAGGATGCCTGGGCGGTGCGGCAGCTGACCGCCAGCGGAGCGATGCTGTCAGGCATGCTGAATATGGATGCCTACGCCTACGGTTTCACCACGGAAAACACCCACTATGGCGCCACGCGAAACCCGCATGACACTTCGCGTATTGCCGGAGGATCGTCCGGCGGTTCTGCCGCTGCCGTTGCCGCCGGGCTGGTTCACTTCACGCTCGGCACCGATACCAACGGTTCCATTCGCGTTCCGGCTTCGCTGTGCGGAATTTTTGGGCTAAAACCCACCTTTGGCCGCCTGTCGCGCAGCGGCAGCCATCCGTTTGTTGCCAGCCTCGACCATATTGGTCCACTGGCTCGCCGGGTGAGCGATCTGGCAGAAGTATATGATGTCCTGCAGGGCCACGATCCCGCTGATGCATTTCAGGCGACGGAAGCCCCTGCCGCCACCGTTTCACAGCTGGATCGTGGGATTGGCGGCCTGCGCGTCGGCGTGCTGGGCGGCTATTTTCAGCAGTGGTGCGATGATCACGCGCGCACCGCCGTCGCCACTGCGGCGAAGGCGCTGGAAGCCATTGATGAGTTTTTACTGCCGGAGGCCGAGCTGGCACGCGCATCGGCATTTATCCTCACGGCGGCCGAAGGCGGAAATCACTATCTGCCCGCGCTGAAGCAGTCGCCGGAGCGTTTCGAACCCGCATCCCGCGAGCGGTTGCTGGCCGGCGCCATGCTGCCTTCGGCATGGTATGTTCAGGCTCAGCGTTTCCGCCGCCACTGCCAGCAGCAGGCGCTGGCGCTGTTCAACGATGTTGATGTGCTGATCGCTCCCGCCACGCCGACCTGCGCCACGCTGATTGGCCAGCAGACAATGCGCATTAATGGCAACGACTTGCCAACCCGCGCGAGTATGGGCATGCTGGCCCAGCCGATCTCATTCCTCGGACTGCCGGTCGCTACCGTTCCGTTACGAACGACGAGTGGGTTGCCGATTGGCCTGCAGCTAATCGCGGCACCGTTTAACGAACAAGCCTGTCTGCGAGCCGCCAGGGCGCTGGAGCAGATGGGTATTGCGCAGGCGATGCCTGCAAACATGGAAGATAAAAAATGAAAAGTGAACATATCGATCGCCCGGCGATCCACGCTGAAGTGACTGCGGCCTTTTATCGCTACGAGGAAGCCTTAATCAGCAACGATACTGTCGTTCTGGATGAGCTGTTCTGGCACGACGATCGCACCGTACGTCTGGGCGCCGGTGAGAATCTGTATGGCATTGACGCTATCCGCGAATTCCGTGCATCACGCTCGCCCGTCGGGCTGAACCGCCAGCTGCAAAATACGGTGATATCCACCTTTGGCGAGGATTTTGCCGTTTGCAGCACCGAATTTACCCGCGAGGGCAGCGATAAAATCGGACGTCAGCAGCAAACCTGGGTGAAACTGCCCTGTGGCTGGCGGATTGTTGCGGCACAGGTCAGTTTAATTCCCTGATTGATGTTCTTCCGGTAGCGTAAAAAAACGGATGGGTTTCCCCATCCGTTTTTGATCAGGCCTGTGGAGCCGGATGCGTTTTTATCCAGTGATCGGCGATCTGCTGGCGGGTACAAATCCACACGTTATCGTGCTGCTGGATATGGTCCAGGAAGCGCTGCAGCGCGCGGAAGCGGCCCGGGCGGCCAAGCAGGCGGCAGTGCATACCGATGGAAAGCATTTTCGGCGAAGTTTCACCCTCTTCATACAGCACATCGAAGCTGTCGCGCAGGTAGGTGTAGAACTGCTCTGCGGTGTTAAAACCCTGCGGCGTTGCAAAGCGCATATCGTTGGTTTCAAGGGTGTAGGGAATAATCAGGTGCGGTTTAACGGTGCCGTCCTGACAGGTCACCTGGGTCCAGAACGGCAGATCGTCACCGTAATAGTCGCTGTCGTAGGTGAGCCCGCCCTGCTCCACCACCAGCCGACGGGTATTCGGGCTGTCGCGCCCGGTGTACCAGCCCGTTGGCGTTTTGCCAAACAGATCGGTGAGCGTATCCAGCGCCTGCTGCATATGCTGGCGCTCGGTTTTCGCATCCATTCCCTGGTAGTGGATCCAGCGCCAGCCGTGGCTGACAACGTCGTAATCGGCGTTTTTGATCGCCTCGACGATCTCCGGGTGGCGAGCCAGCGCCATTGCCACGCCAAATACCGTCAGCGGCAGACTGCGCTTTTGGAATTCGTTATGGATGCGCCAGAATCCGGCACGAGAGCCGTATTCATAGAGCGAATCCATCGACATATGCCGCTCGGGATAACTTGCCGCACCGATGATATCGGACAGAAACTGCTCGGAGCCCGCATCACCGTGCAGGACGTTGTTTTCCGCACCCTCTTCATAGTTGAGTACGAACTGCACGGCGATCCGTGCTTTACCCGGCCAGGCGGCGTGGGGAGGATTCCCCGCGTAGCCAATCAGGTCACGCGGGTAGTTTTTGTTAAAGCTGTACTCTTTCTTTTCCGGACTATCGCTCATCAAAACATCCTTAGTATCGGAACAGATCGTTGCCTTAGTTTAGGCGTTCAAACTGACCTGAAAGTTTTTTTCGAATCGGGTAATCCAGATCGCCATGCTTACTGGTATTCAACCCCAGAGCCAGCAGCGACTCCACCATTTTGACCGCCGCGCCCACACCATCAATCACCGGCACGCCGAGTTCATGCGTCAGTTCACGCGCCAGATCGGCCATGCCGCCGCAGCCGAGCACAATGGCCCCGCTGTCGTCTTCACGTATGGCTTGTATACAACGCTGGCGCACTTTTTCCTGCGCGATACCGCTACCGTCTTCCAGTGCCAGCACCGGCAGATCGATAGCGTGTACCGCTGCGCAGTGGTGCTCAAAACCGTACTGCCGCAGCAGATGGCGGGCAATAATGACCGTGCGCGGCAGCGTGGTGACTATCGAAAAACGCGTGGCAACCATTGTCGCCATATGCATCGCCGCTTCGGCAATGCCCACCACCGGGCCCTGCGCCAGTTCGCGCGCGGCCAGAAGCCCCGGATCGCCAAAGCAGGCGATAACGTGTCCCTGAGCGCCCTGCTCGCGCCCCGCTTTGATCTGTTCCAGCACCCCAATCGCCGCGATCGCTTCATCGAAATGCCCTTCAATCGACGGAACGCCCTGCTGCGGGCAAACGGCAAGAATCTCAGTATTACCGGCGGCCACCGCGCGCGCCGCCGTACCGATGGTTTCGGTCATTGCCAAGCTGGTGTTGGGATTGATCACCTGAATGATCTGCTTGTTCATGCTCAGGCTCCTTTTGCCGCAAACAGGCGGGCAAAGTCAGGTAGCGTTTCGCCACTGCGCTCAAAGTGCAGACTGGCAACGATATGATCGAAATGTTTCCGTAATGCGTCAGTCAGCCGATCCAGTTCTTTTTCACGCAGCAGTTCCAGCAGCCGGTCGTGGTCGTCGCAGCGGCAGCCGTGCTGCCAGGGTGCGCCGTAGGCCGCCACCACCAGCGAAGAGCGCTGGCTGAGGCGCGTCACCAGCTCGGTCAGCACCTGATTGCCGGATATCGCCTGTAGCTGAATATGGAATGCGGCGGAAAGCCGGATAGCGGCGGCACCATCATGTACGGCATGGGCCTGCTGTTCCTGCTGGTTTATTTTTTCCAGCGCCGCCAGGTGTGGACCCCGGCAGTGCGCCAGAACGTCGGGAAGATTGGCACACTCAAGCAGACTGCGGGTGCGGAAGATATCCTGCGCCTCTTCCACGGAAGGCGTGGCCACCTGCGCACCACGTTTGGGCGTCAGCGTGATCATTTGCACCGCGGCGAGGCGCTGAAGCACTTTGCGGATGCCGGTGCGGCTCACGCCAAAGACCTCGGAAAGCGCCTCTTCCGGTAATTTACTGCCCGGCGGCAGCTGATGTTCAACAATCGCCGTCATTAGCGCCTGATAGATAGGTTCATCCTTATCACTCAGGTCAGAGGCCGTTTTCAGCCCGGTTTCACTCTTCATTACCTTCTCCGGTAAACATCATTTCCATCGACAATCGTACACAGCAATAACCTATTTTTGTATACAAAGTTTTAAGATCTGGCCTGAATCCTGCAATGACCTTAACAGGCACATTTTTCTTACTGTATTCAGAGGAGCAGGTTTCATGCCAAAGAGTCAACTTTCTTCCCCGGCGGCGGCATCAGAGGCCGCCAAAAGCTACAGCCCGCGGCTGTGTAATGAAGACCTTGCTCCCGTGCGCAAGCAGAACTGGAGCTGGTACAACATTTTTTCTTTTTGGATGTCGGATGTACACAGCATGGGGGGCTATGTGGTGGCAGCCAGCTTCTTTACGCTGGGACTGGCCAGCTGGCAGGTGCTGATGTGCCTGCTGGTAGGGATCTGCATCGTACAGCTGTGCGCTAACCTGGTGGCGAAGCCCAGCCAGATGACCGGCGTTCCTTATGCGGTGGTCTGCCGCCAGGCATTCGGCGTATTCGGTGCCAACATCCCGGCGGTAATCCGCGGTTTGATCGCGTTTGCCTGGTACGGCATCCAGACCTATCTGGCCGCTAACGCCCTGATGCTGGTATCGCTGAAGTTCTGGCCTGCACTGACCCCAATGACTCAGGTGTCCTGGCTGGGCCTGTCACAGCTGGGTTGGCTCTGCTTCGGCATTATGTGGCTGCTACAGGCGATGGTGTTCTGGCACGGTATGAACGCGATTAAACGCTTCATCGATATCGCCGGCCCGGCCGTGTACGTAGTAATGGGCGCACTTGCCGGATGGATTGTATACAAGACCGGTTTTGACGGTATCTCCTTTACGCTGGCCAGCAAGTCGTTGAGCGGCGGCGAGCAGGTATGGCAGATGATTACCGCCACTGCGCTGGTGGTGTCTTACTTCTCCGGCCCGCTGCTCAACTTCGGTGACTTTGCACGCTACGGTAAAAGCATGGGTGAAATCCGCCGCGGTAACCGCTGGGGCCTGCCGTTTAACTTCCTGCTGTTCTCGATTGTTACCGTGGTGATCGTTTCCGGTACGCAATCGCTGTTTGGCCGCATGATTACCGATCCGATTGAAACCGTTAGCATGGTCGGTAATGACCTGGCGGTGGCGATCGGGCTGTTAACGATGATTACCGCCACCATCGGCATTAATATTGTGGCCAACTTTGTGTCTCCGGCCTTCGACTTCTCTAACTGTTCTCCACAGAAAATCAGCTTCCGTACCGGCGGGATGATTGCGGCCGTGGGTTCCGTGCTGTTAACGCCGTGGAACCTGTTCCAGTCACCGGAGCTGATTCACTATACGCTGGACGTGCTGGGCGCATTTATCGGGCCGCTGTTCGGCATCCTGCTTGCCGACTTCTATCTGCTGAAGCGCAGCAAGATCTCCGTTGACGACCTCTTTGACGCCACGCCGAAAGGAAAGTACTGGTACAAAGGCGGCTTCAATCCGAAAGCGATTGCTGCGCTGCTGCCGTCGGTGGGCATTGGCCTGGTGATCAGCTTTATCCCTTCGCTGCACGCGGTGGCTAACTTCAGCTGGTTTATCGGTGTGGCGCTGGGAGCCGGAGCCTACCGCTGGATTGCCCGCGATGAAATGGCCTCTGCACGGGCGGGCGGTGATTACCGTGCCGATGTGGTGATGCAGAAAGAGCAGCAATAGCAACGTAATAAACTTAGCTCAGGCGGTCATGCCTGTGAGTGAAGTTTTGATGAAAGCCGTAACGGATAGCGTTGCGGCTTTTTTTCGCCGGAACGTTTTTCAGGAAAGCAGAAACGAGAAAGGCCGATTCTTTCGAATCGGCCTTTCTCTGTATACTTGGCGGAACGGACGGGGCTCGAACCCGCGACCCCCTGCGTGACAGGCAGGTATTCTAACCAACTGAACTACCGCTCCGCGCTTTGTTCCCCGTCGGGAACGAATCGGATATTACGGATCGACAAAACGTTCGTCAACGCTTTTTATTCAGAATTATTTCAACTGTTCTTTTTTTGCACTTAAAGCGGTTTTATTGCGCATTTTTAGTGACTTACTACACATTTTCCTGCTGCGGACGCCACAGGCAGCTGCCGCCTTTCTTCTGTACCAGATCCAGTCGTTTTTCATGCTCGGCCAGTTCCTGCTCGCTGGCGCGCAGCACGCGCAGCCCCGATGAAGGTCGCGCAATACGATGGATAGTATCGCCGCCGCTTTGTTCTTCCTTTTCCCCTTCCATTGAAAACGACAGCGAAGTCTGACCGCCGGTCATAATCAGGAAGACATCCGCCAGGATTTCGGAGTCAAGCAGTGCGCCGTGCAGCGTTCGCTTACTGTTATCTATTTCATAACGCGAGCACAGCGCATCAAGACTGTTACGCTTGCCGGGGAACATCCGGCGCGCCATCGCCAGGCTATCGGTGATCTGACAGAAGGTTTCTGTCTTCGGGATATTGCGTTTGAGCTTGCCGAATTCATAGTCCATAAAGCCAATATCGAACGAGGCGTTATGGATGACCAGCTCCGCGCCGTCGATGTAGGCGAGGAAGTCATCGGCAATGTCGGCAAACGTCGGTTTATCAGCAAGAAATTCGTCGGCAATACCGTGAACGCCAAACGCTTCCGGGTCCACCAGCCGATCGGGCTTCAGATAAACATGAAAGTTATTGCCGGTCAGGCGGCGGTTAATCACCTCAACGGCACCAATTTCGATGATGCAGTGCCCTTCATAGTGGGTACCAATCATGTTCATACCGGTGGTTTCGGTATCGAGTACGATCTGGCGTGTGGTATTTACTGTGCTCATAGGACCCGTTTATGTCAGACTTGGCGTTTTTCTACAGGGAGTCTACCAGAGATGCTTAAGCAGGTAGAAATTTTCACCGACGGTTCGTGCCTCGGCAACCCGGGACCCGGTGGATACGGTGCGATTCTTCGCTACGGCGAGCATGAAAAAGAGTTCAGCGCCGGATTCCATCTGACCACTAATAATCGCATGGAAATGATGGCGGCAATCGTGGCGCTTGAGGCGCTGAAACAGCCCTGTAAGGTCATTCTGAGTACTGACAGCCAGTATGTGCGCCAGGGGATCACCAGCTGGATTCATAACTGGAAAAAGCGCGGCTGGAAAACGGCGGATAAAAAGCCGGTAAAAAATGTCGACCTGTGGCAGCGCCTCGACAGCGCACTTAGCCTGCATGACATCGACTGGAAATGGGTAAAAGGCCACGCCGGTCATATCGAAAACGAACGCTGTGACGAACTGGCCCGCAGCGCTGCCGGTAATCCCACATTTGATGACGTTGGCTATCAGTCGGGTTCCTGAGGGGTGCGCGGGTGAAACTGTCGGGTAGCGCCCACTGTTTGTAGCTTCGGCTTGCTGGTACTCTTTTTCATCGGATTGATAATCAACGGGAAGGTGCGCTTGCGGGCCACAATAAGATTCAGGCAGCCAAGCGCAGGCAGATGCGTGCTGATCACCTTCCCGCCCTGCCGGCTCCAGGGTAATACCTGAAAACCGCTGCGCTGCACCACTTCATAATTCAGCAGGCTCAGCCAGTCCAGCAGCCGCATCTGCGTAAACATGCGGCTGTTCCAGGGGATCATACGGTGAACGCCCGGGATCAGCTTGCCGACGCCCAGCATACTGAACAGATTGAATCCGCTGATCAGCATCCAGCCGTCATCAATTAATACCCGATCGACTTCACGCAGGATGCGATGCGGATCGCTGCTCCAGGCAAGAGTATGAGCCAGCAGGCAGGCATCCACCGACTTCGATTCAAAAGGCAGGCTGAGCGGGTCTGCTTTTACCTGGAGCAGATCGCCTTTCAGTCCCACATTAACCTGATGCGAAATGGCGCAGGATTCCGTATCAATTTCCGCGCTGAGATTGCCCAGCTTGAGCAGGTGAAAACCATACAGTTTGGCCAGACTGGGGCGCAGATGATGGGCAAGCGCGTCACGATAAAACTCGCCGCAGGGAATTTGCGACCATGAGTCAGGCACGTGGCGGATTTGGCGTGTTTTAGCAGGCTTCATGCTTTACCATCTTCTATCCATTATGAGTGTATACCCAGTCTGATTAGCGTTGCCGCAGGACACCTGGCGCGGCGTCACTGATGAAAAGTATATAAGAGCCTGTCCCACCAGGCGTACATTGTTGCAGCCAGTTTGGGCACGGACAGCGCGGAAAAACCGCAACGTACACACAGTACGTGAGGATTTTGAGCACTGCCCAGGGCCAAAATGGCAAATAAAATAGCCTGATGGTATAGGCTCTAAAGAGGTGAATATGAATCTTACCAGCATACCGGCACTTCAGGATAACTACATCTGGATGTTAAATGACACTGCGGGGCGCTGTCTGATCGTTGATCCAGGCGAAGCCGCGCCGGTTTTGCGTACCCTGTCCCAAAATCAGTGGCAGCCGGTCGCGATTTTACTCACTCATCATCATCACGATCACGTGGGGGGCGTGGCTGAAATCCTGGCCCGGTATCCTGATATTTCGGTGTACGGTCCACAGGAAACGCAGGATAAAGGCGCCACTAAAATCGTCGGCGAAGGCGAAACAATCAAAATTCTTGGGCTGGAATTCGATATTTATGCTACGCCCGGTCACACTTTGGGACATATCTCATATTTCAGTTCCCCTTATCTTTTTTGTGGCGACACGCTGTTCTCCGGCGGCTGCGGTAGATTATTCGAGGGAACGCCAAAACAAATGTTCGAATCATTTCAGAAGCTTAATTCACTTCCGGCCGATACTTTAGTTTGTTGCGCGCATGAATACACATTATCGAATTTAACTTTTGCACACGCGATTTATCCGCAACATAAGGAAATAGAACGCTATCTGCATAAAATTAAGGAGTTACGCTCAAAAAACCACATAACTTTACCGACAAAACTGGAACTTGAGCGAAAAATTAATGTTTTTTTAATGACACAAGATATTGAATTAAGGAAACAAATCGGTTTAGAAACAACTATGCAACATGAGTGGCAGGTATTTGCTGCCTTACGTGCAAAGAAAGACCACTTTTAATATTTTAGGTTGTCATGACTGGGACGAGCACGTATGATTGCTCGTCTTTTAATCGAACTATTGACACACACATGAAGGCTAAAGCGATAATTCTCGCCTCGGTCTTGCTGGTGGGGTGCCAGGCATCAAAGCATGATGCCAACATTCCTGAACAGCATGCACAGAGTTTGTCTTCGGCAGGTCAAGGTGAAAATGGACAGTACTCAGATTCAATGTTGTCCCCTCGATGGCAGGACGATGGAACCGGCCTCGCGCAGGGTCAGGATCTGTGGAATTTCATTAGCGACGAGCTGAAGATGAAGGTTCCGGATAATTACCGGATACGCGAACAGAAACAGAAGTACCTGAAGAACAAGAGCTATCTCCACGATGTAACATTACGGGCAGAGCCGTATATGTACTGGATAGTCGAGCAGATTAAGCAACGCAAAATGCCGATGGAACTGGTACTACTACCCATAGTGGAGAGCGCTTTTGACCCCCACGCAACATCATCTGCGAATGCCGCTGGCATCTGGCAGATTGTGCCGCAAACGGGGCGAAACTACGGCTTGAAACAGAATCAATGGTATGACGGGCGACGTGATATTGTCGCATCGACAAAAGTTGCTCTGGATATGATGCAGCGCCTTAACGACATGTTTGACGGTGACTGGTTACTGACGGTAGCCGCCTATAACAGTGGTGAAGGCCGCGTGCTGAAAGCGATGAAGGCGAATAAAGCCAAAGGGAGACCGACGGATTTCTGGTCCCTGGCGCTTCCACGCGAGACAACGGTTTATGTGCCAAAAATGCTGGCTCTGGGGCAGTTGCTCAAGGACAGCAAGCGCTATGGCATTCGTCTGCCTACGGCAAATGAAACCCGCGCGCTGGCACGTGTTGAAGTGGGTCAGCAGATTGAACTGACGCAGGCCGCCGATATGGCTGGCATGTCGCTGAGCAAGCTGAAGAGTTTCAACACGGGATACAAACGTGGCACAACGGCACCAAATGGTCCTCACTACATTATGGTTCCGAAGTCCAACGTTGCGCAGCTGCGTAATTCACTGGCAGAAGGTGATATTGCCGCAGTTCAGCCAACGTCGCTGGCGAAGAACAGCGTTTCTCCGGCCACCTACAAGGTGCGCAATGGCGATACGTTGTCCGCTATCGCCAAGCGTCTGAGTATTCCGGTAAAGACCCTGCAGCGCGCTAACAATCTGCGTACTGCCAGCATTAAACCCGGCCAGATATTGAATCTGGGAACGAGTAGCAGTACGCGACTGGCAAATAACGGCGACAGCATCACCTATCAGGTTCGTAAGGGTGATTCTCTGGCCAGTATTGCGAAGCGTCACGGTGTGAATATCAAGGATGTGGTGCGCTGGAACAGCGTTGCCAACAATGCCAAAAACCTTCAACCGGGCGACAAGCTGACGTTGTTTGTCGATAACAACGCAACGCCAGACAGCTAATCTGTTGAAATACTTGTTAAAAAGCCAATCTTCGGATTGGCTTTTTTGTTTTCTCTTTTCCTGATATCGCCCCTGTGCTGTTCAATGTGTGATCCCGCTAGCGCTTCCTTTGCAGTGACTGTGATGCAGATCGAATTATCGCGCGCCTATTCTTGTATGGTAGTACATCTGAAATCTAATGTTATCTACGTGTTTAATTTTTGATCTAAACACGCAAAAAAAATAACAACACCAGGCTTCCCGCTCTGCCAGCCCAGTTGCAGAGCGGTACCGATAACGTCGATTTCAAAGGCACAGGATATGACTCTTCCCTCTTCAGAAATGGCCCAGCGGGCCGAAAGCAGGACAGTACCGCCGCTTGCTCATCAGCCACCTGCCAGACGCGGCTTAATGCGTTTTATTCCGCGAGCGCACCCCATTTCATGGTGGATGCTGGTGATCACCACGCTTGCCATTTTAATGAACTCCATCGACCGAATTATTCTTCCCACGCTGTTACCGGCGATCATGACCTCGTTTAACCTCACCGAGGTGCAGGCCGGCTGGCTCAACTCGCTCAGCTTTGTCGGGACCTTAACAGGTGCCATCCTGTTCGGTTTGTTTTCTGACTGGGTTGGGACCGGGCATAAACGCTGTTACAGCTG
Organism: Erwinia sp. S43; assembly: GCF_016624745.1. NCBI lineage: Bacteria > Pseudomonadati > Pseudomonadota > Gammaproteobacteria > Enterobacterales > Erwiniaceae > Erwinia > Erwinia sp. S43. Next base: position 81,714 of record NZ_JACVTX010000021.1, read on the forward strand.
GTGTGTGGCGGTGCTGGTTGAAGTGGTTTCCGGTGTGGCGACCGCGTTTTGTAAAACACTTGGCATGTTTCAGGCACTGCGCGTGGCGATGGGAATGGGCACCGGCGGTTCCGAACCGATTAACGTCGCCCTGCTGGGTGAATGGTGGCAAAAGGAAAACCGTGGGTTCGCGATTGGCGTTCACCATACCGGTTTTCCCCTCGGCCAGTTTATCGGGCCGGTGCTGATTGCTGCTATCCTGGCGTTTGCGACCTGGCGTGAAGCGTTCCTGTTCATTCCCATGATTGGGCTGGTGATTTTAGTCGCTCAGCTGCTGCTGGGAACGAAGAAAAATCACGATAAGGTCAATAAATGGATTGTTGAAAATGGCCTTACGCCACCGGTAACGGAATCCCTGCAGCAGACCGTTGAGCAGTCATCCATCTGGGCCAACGTTCTGTCCTGCCTGAAAAACCGCAACTGCCAGCTGGCGATACTGCTGATTTTTGGTTTTACCTGGGCGGAGATGGGTATTGCTAACTTTCTGACGCTACAGTTGACCCGTGAAGTGGGCCTCGATCTTTCTACAGCAGCCATTATCTCCGGGGCTTCCGGACTCACCGGGTGGATTGGTCAGATCGTCTGGGGCAGTTTCTCTGATATCAAAGGGCGCAAACGCTCACTAACGATCATCATCGCGGGCTGGATCCTGGCCGCCGCACTCTGCGTATTCATCCACTCAGCCGCACTGGCATGGGCCATACTGATCTTCTGGGGGCTGTTCCGTAACTCTCCTTTCCCGGTGGCCTATGCACTGTTAATCGACTCATCCCCGCGCGCTGCCGCATCCAGCATGGGACTGATGATCGGCCTGGCTGTGGGTATTGCCGGTATTCTGGTTGCTCCGGTCAGCGGCTGGATCATCCACAGCTACGGCTTTACCACGCACTACCTGGTGATAGCGGCAGTACTGGTGATTTCCTGTATTCCACTCTGGTTAATTAAAGAAACCGTTAACGTTAAAAAGGCCTGATATGAGCACTGAACTGGTTAATCTGCTGAGCCGCCACCGTTTAATTGAGCTGAATCATCTCTATGAAGAGTTCATGCCGGTATGGCCAACTCACGGCAAGTTTTTCTGCCATCGTTCAGAAGACTATGTCGCGGGGGACGGCAACTATAACTGCCAGCTCAGCCTTGGCGATCACTGTGGCACCCACGTAGATGCGCCGATTCACTTTATTGCCGAAGGGAAAACCATCGACAGTATTGATGTTCGCCAGCTCACGGGACGAGGGCGCTGCCTGGATATGTCCCACGTTGAGAAAAACGGCCTAATCACCCTCGAACAGATTCAGCAGTGGGAAGAGAAACACGGCGCGATAGCCGCGGGCGATATCGTTATTTTTCGCACCGGCTATGATAAAAAATGGCAGCCCCGCCCTCATCACCAGGCTTTCCTGCAGGACTGGCCGGGGTTATCGGGGGAAGGAGCACGCTATCTGATTGAGCAAGGAGTCACCGTGTTTGGCACCGACGCGATGTCGCTGGACAGCTTCAGCAGCGAGGGGCATCCGGCGCATCACGCCGTGCTGGGTTCGGATTGCCTGATCGTTGAAAATCTGGCAAATCTGCACAGCCTGCCCACATCGTTTACCTTTATCGCGCTACCGCTGAGGATTAAAGGCGCGTCGGCCTCGCCGGTACGGGCGATTGCCCTGGTAGAGTCGTAATCAAGCTCAGGGCCTGCTGGCCTCAATAAAAATAATGTCCGTGGTAAAGCTGCCATCGGGTTGCAGCGCATAGTATCGCTGAACGTCGTAGGGGGCGGAGTGCTGGTAGGCACGAATAGCCTGCACCATCACCTGCGGCGTACGCATGCGCTCAACCCAGCTGGTAAATTCCAGCTCCAGCCGGTCATGTGAAATCGACCCAATGGCCAGCCCGGACTCCGTAAACAGCGTCAGCCACTCACCGGGGGAATAATCCCGAACGTGCGAGGTATCGCGCAGCGCTTCAACGGTTTGTAACCAGATATCCAGCACCGGATTCCCCGGCGCATTGACGTCCATAAAGATCGCTTTTCCGCCCGGTTTCAACACGCGGCGAACTTCACGCAGCGCACTGCCGACATCGTGCCAGTGGTGAGCGGAATAGCGGCTGATGACAATATCGAATTCATCGTTGGCAAACGGCAGCTTTTCCGCATAGCCCTGCCGCGTAGTCAGATGGTGATAACCCCGTTCCTCTGCCGTCTTCGCCACCACCGTCAGCATTTTTTCGGAGAGATCGTAAGCCACCACCTCTTTAACGTGCTGCGCGGCAATAAAGCTGGCATGCCCGGCACCGCAGCCTAAATCCAGCACCCGCGCGTCAGATGCGGCATACAAGCGCTCACTCAGCTTAACCAAATCGCGACCGCTGGCGTGTACTGCACTGGTCAGATAGGCACCTGCCTGCTCGCCAAACTGCTTATCGACGTGATCGTGATGAAGGCTTGCCATAATAATTCCTTTATTTTCAGAAAGTACTCGCGGGGCGTGAGCTGAATTCAACCAGCAGCGGATTGTGGTCGGAAGCCGTGGTAACCAGCACCGAAGCTTCGGCTACGCCCATTCCGCGGTAGAAGACAAAATCAAGCGGGCGACCGAAGGCCTTACGGCGATGATCGTCAGTAAAGCGCACCTCACGCAGGCCCATTTCTCGGGAAAAACGATACAGGGCATTGATGCGCTGGCGGCTCCAGGCATTAAAGTCCCCGGCCATAATAACCGGCCCCTGATGGTTGATAATTTGCTCACCAATCGGCCCCAGCTGCTTGCTGTAAACATCAATGCCAATGCTGAAATTCACCGCGTGAATATTTACGACCATCAGCATCTGACTGTCAGGCAGCGGATAGGCGGTCACCAGAGCGGACTTGGAAAGCCGCAGCAGGGGTTCTCGTTCACGCAGTGGGCAGCAATAAACCGGATGCGCTGATGCCAGCGTCATCACGCCTGAAGGATGCTGTGGCAGCACAAAAGCGGGAACCTGGTCCGCCGCAAGATAATTGCTGGTGGCGAAGCGGACCAGCTCAGGGGTGGTTTGTGCCTCCTGCAGAAGCACCAGATGCGCATCTTTACCAAAGTTTTGCAGCACCGACAGCCATTCAGCCCGCTGCTGCTTGAAGATATTCCAGACCAGAACTTTCAGCGAGGTTTCCGTGGTGAGCGGTGCGCCTGGCGGTAATGCCTGTCCGACATGAAGCATCGAGCCCGGCGGAAAAATACGTTCCGCTGGCTGCCCTGCTACATATCTCATGGCATAAGTCTTTTTTCGCACGTTATTGCCTGCACAGTTACAACGAAGGATGCTTTCCATCTTCCAGTTATAGGGGCTTTGCGGTGCAGTTTCAATCACCGCGCTGTAATTCCCCGAGCTTCTCCGTAAGTAAATGCAAACAATGTGCAGGCGAACAGACTGCCGCTTTTGCCAGCGGCCTGGGGACTGACAGAACCGCTCTGCCTCTCACCCAGGCTTCCTGGTAAACGCGTGCTCAGACGATATGGCACGGCAGTTATGAAGCACCCCGCCGAAAGCGTTCAACCTCTTCAGGCAGGCGATACAGCGAATCGATCGTCACATCCGCCCCTGCGCCGATAAGACGGCTGGCGTGATCTGCCGTGGTATGCGTACCGCCGGTGAATCCGACCACGTACATACCGGCCCGTTTTGCCGCCATCACGCCGTGTACCGAATCTTCAATCACCAGCGTGTTGCCCGGCCGTGCATTAAACTGCCGCGCGCCGTGCAGAAAAATATCCGGCTCGGGCTTGCCTCGGCCCGGTCCCAAATCCTTCGCTGAATAGACATGTGGTGCGAACAGGCTTTTTAGTCCAACCTGCGTCAGCACAGTGTCCAGCTGTTCACTACCGGAATTGGAGCAGATGCATTTCGGCGTTGCAATCGTACTGACCACCTCCATGCTGCCCTCAATCCTTTCCAGCTCGCTGGCAAATCTCGCCATCAGTCGGGGATAAAAATCCTCACCTATATTTGCGGGCAGGCTCACGCCGCTATCCTGCCGGACACGCCCGATTAACGCATCCCAGTCCAGCCCACTGTATAAACGCGTAAACTCTGCAACGTCAATGTCTACACCGTGCTGATTCAGCAGCGAGACGGTTAATCGGATACCGATAATTTCAGAATCAATCAGCACGCCGTCACAATCAAAGATGATCAAATCCAGAGTCTTCATTATCTGTTCTTCACCACGCATCATTATACGAAGGGCGGCTAAACGCCGCCCAAAGGTCATCGCTCAACGGTCCAATCTGTTACTCAGGCCACGTTAAGCTGCTTTTTGTACTTCACCAGCAGCTGCTGGATATCACGAAGCCGAGAAACCGCAATCGAGGAAAGCTTCTCTTTCGACACGTTACGGTCAAGTGAGATGCAGTCCTTCCACAGTGAACGCCCTGCTATCACCCCGGAAGCCCCGTTACGCAGCGAGATATCCACCTGAGTGAGGAAGGTGGCATGATCGACCCCGGCAGACAGCACGGCCCACGGCACATCACCGCAGATATCCGTGACCGCTGCACAGGACTGCTCGCTGCCCGGATAAGGGATTTTGAGGACTTTAGATCCGCAGTCAATACACGCCTGGCAGCCTTCCTGGATCAGCTGAGGGATTTTGCTCTGGTATTCCTCTTTGCTCTCACCTTCCAGCTGATAGGTAAGAAACTCGACGACCAGGAACAGATCTTCGTGTGCAAAATCGGCAATCACATCACGTAGCGTCTGCAGGTTGGCCACGTTGGCTTCCGGCTTATCGCTGCGCAGATAGATCATAATCTTGCCGCCCGTCGCCCCCAGCTCACGCACTTTGCGAGCGGTGATCCCCTCAACCATGTTGGAAATGCGATACCCTTCCGGCGACGTACTCCAACCGGAGGCATCCAGGCCAATCAGCAACCCGGTATCGCGCGGCACCACGCCTTCATCAATAATTCCAGGAACAGCGCAGATCGGGTCAACGAGTACGCAGCCAGCCTGTGAAGCCAGATAGGCGGTAATATCGTATTTGGTTTTACCCAGGGTTTCATTACTGATTAACGCCTGTTCTTCCGGCGTTGCCGCCAGCAAAGTGCGCATGCCGCCACGCTGGTCGCAGGCAACCACCATCATTGAACCGGTTGCATCGCAAATCATTTGATAACCACGTCGTTCTGCCGTTGTCATTTTGTTCATCAATGTATTCCTCATAGGGTGAGAGTAAGTAAATTTTAATTACGCCAATTGTTCTCTTTGATCCAAATAATCAGTTCGTCATTACTGGCACTGATATTCTGGTCAACGGTATAAAGTTTCCCCAGGCACATTGGCTTTGCGTTTTCAGCCAGTAAAATAAGCTCAGAAATATATTCCTCACCCGGGTGACCTTTTACCCGGCAGTGGCAGCGTTTTTTATATCGCTCGGCCACCAGGTCAGGCGACGCCTTAACCCATATTTCTAAAACTCTGACTTCACCAAGTTTTTCCAGATATCCTTCAAGTACCGATTTATCACGAAAGCCAAACCAGGCATCCATAATAAATACTGTCTCTGGCGGAGAGGACATCACAATGTTAAACATGGATTCGTAGGCCGCGTATCCCAGCTTTCTGTTCAATGGCCTGTCGATAATGTCCGCGAACTGAACCATAAAAGGTTCTTTAATTTCATCGATACTCAGCACCGGATAAGAAAAATAATCGGCAATAATTTTCGCGACTGAACTCTTACCTGATGCCGGGATACCGTTGACTAGAATCAGTGTTTTCATAGTAGTCCGATAATTTCATCAATCGTTTTCGCTTGCCTGATATGTCGTAACGTCTCCTCCTGCTCCAGTAGTCCAACGATGGATGCAATGCCTTCGGTGATATGGGAATCGCCATTCACACCGCCGAACATTACAACGATATCGACCGGGGGACTGCCGTTAATCGACGTCGGTTTGTTTAATGTCACCATGCTAAAACAGTCTTTAATGACGCCACATTCCGGTCGTGCATGTGGAATGGCAATACCTTCATCAAAAACATAATAGGCACCGTATTCGAGCGTATTATCAATCACCGCCTGCGGGTAATGTTCAGTGACAAACCCGCCTGCAATTAATGGCTTTGCCGCCTGGTGAATGATTTCATTCCAGGAATCAACTTCCATCTGGACTTGAATATATTGGTTTTCTGCAAGAAAGTTCTTTATGCTCATGTTACCTCATATATTTTTTCGGATGGTATTCCTTAGCTCATCCATTTTTATAAAGACATCATCTACACGATGGCGATATGTCTTGCTGGATGAATAAATCTTTATTGCCTGATTGTATTTAACCATTAATACTTTCTGCGCATTATTATCAGCAGGATTAGCCGCCAGTTCGGATTCAAGCTTCTTTAATTCAGTAGCAATAATATCTGCCTGTTCATTATTTTCCGTTTCTGTTGCTGAATTTTCCGGGCTGAACATTTGCTTTAGCTTTGAGAACATAGTTCCTCCTATTTGCTCAACTTTCTATTGGAAAACCAGACAATAAAGACGACGAAAGCAATAAAGCCGATGACAAATGGCCACTCATTCTGGAAGGCGTGGCCGAGTACCAGGCCGGTAGCGATCACGTCCGAATCACTGAAGGTCACCCCTTTGAAGCCGAAGGTTTCAAGCAGTGGTACCAGGATTGCCGGCAGCAGGGTAATAAACAGGCCGTGTACCACACCGCCAATTATCGCGCCTTTGCGCCCGCCCATTGCGTTGCCAAACACCCCGGCAGCACCACCGGCGAAAAAGTTGGTGAGCAGGCCAGGCAGAATCATCGCCAGACCAAACATCGGGAAGACAATCATGCCGATAATTGACCCTACGGTGGTGGCCAGGAAGCCGACAATCACCGCATTAGGGGCATACGGAAACAGTACAGGGCAGTCGAGAGCGGGTTTAGCATTTGGAACCAGGCGCATGGCGATACCACGGAAGGCCGGTACCAGCTCGTTAAGCAGCAGGCGTACGCCGCTGTACAGAACAAAGACCCCGGCGACAAACTGCATCGACTGCATAAATGAGAACATGATGTAGTTGGTGCCGTTGGAGAACTGAGCGATATAGTCAGGACCGGCGAAAATGGCGGGGATGATATACATCGGCACCATGATAACCGCCATCGACAGGTAGGTATCCTGCAGGAACTTGAAGTTATCCGGCAGCGTCAGGTCTTCCGTTGAGCGTGAGTTCTTACCAATGGCTCTGGCAACCGCCGCCTGCACCAGGTAGCCGATAGTACAGAAGTGACCCAGTGCGACATCATCAGAATCCGTGATCTTGCGTACGATGGGCTGGGCGATGGCCGGCATCAGCACCGCCATGATGCCACCGAAAATTCCTCCGGTCAGAATCAACGTCGCTCCCGTCAAACCGGCTTTGTAGCCGATTACTGTACCGATAGTGGCCATCCACAGCAGCGCCTGCCCGGTCAGGAAGATATATTTAAACGGCGTGATACGGGCAATGAGGATATTGACGGCAAAAATCACCAACAGCGTCAGTGCCACTTCCGAACCCAGCTCGCGGTTCGCTACGCCTGCGATAGCCGCCACATCCGTAATGTAGCCCTGCATACCGAAACCGCTGGTAAAGATGTCGTTGAGGAAGGTTAAGGCGGCAACAATGATATTGATGCCCGCCATCATGATCAAAAAGCCCAGTAGCGTTTTGAAGGTGCCCTCAATCGTTTTGCCGACGGATTTTTTCTGTAGGATCAATCCCAGCATGGCGATCAGTGCAATCAGTATTGAAGCCTGGCCGAGAAAGTCTTTCACAATAAAATGAATAATAGCGTCCACTTGTCACCCCAAGTTTCAGTTTGAGTTCATATAGGCGAGGATTTTTTCTTCTATTTATTTTTTATCAGTGAGCTTATTTAATATAATGACTTTCTTTTTCTGATCGTCGCTGGCATCCGATGTTAATACATCAGCAAACATTTTCTGCGTCAGAATAATGTCATATTTGAATGAGGATGCTTCTGATACTGTAGTGTGCTCAATATCGGCATCAATACAGAGTTTTTGTAATACAGATTTTGCGCTCATTTCAATAGCAAAACTTGAGCCAAGACCACAGCCACATACGCAGAGTACTTTAAGCATGTTAACACCTCAGATAAGGTTATTTATTTTAGCCAGTTTGTAGAGGTTACTATCTTCATCCACTAAACGTTTGTCGGAATTTTCAAGATCGATCGGTATTGCTTTATTATTGTTATTCATAACAATGACTTTATTGGTCAGGCCGCTTTTAATGCATCGAACAACTTCCTCTGCAAGAATAGCACCCTGAATAATCTCTTCACCGGTAGGCTTACCGCTGCGTAATCCATATCCCAATATGGTTTTTCTGATTCTTATACCAATTTTATGTTCAAGCTTACCGATCATAGTATCGATAGCACCCTGGAATCCCGGAGTGTAATCTTTGGTATAGCCTTCAGAACAAAGAATAATGACGCTATTCTGAGTGTCGATTTTTTGCTTTATCCGACCTGCCAGAGTGTCGATATCCCACGGAACTTCAGGGATCAACGCAATATCCGCATTACTTTTCAGTGCAGCCTGTAATGTCAGTTCACCGCAATAACCACCAAGCAGCTCGATCATAAAAATTCGGCCCGGTAAACCACGCCCGGTGTTACGTAACTTTTCCACCTCACTAATAACCTGTTCACAGGCGGTAGAAAAACCAATGGTGTAACTGTTTCCCGTAATGTCATTATCAATGGTCATCCCTACGCCATAACAGTTAATATCGTAGGTGCTGAGCATCTTCAAAAATTGAAATGAACCATCACCGCCGCCCATGATTAAACAGTCTAGTTTCTTTAGACGGATATTTTTAGCAATTCGTTCATAGTCAGATCGTTTACACTTATCTTCTTTTCTTCCCGAAGAAATAATCGGCACGGAAGAAATTGATAAATCAACCAGATCGCGGCGAGATATGTCTTTGCAGCGATTTTCAATCAGGCCGTTAATACCACCATCGAAAATAACGATTTCAGCATCCGTCATACGGTCAATCTGAAATAAAAAATTATTCATTCCGCTGACATCACCACCGCTTATTACTAATCCTATTTTCATGGTTGACCTCAGATATATATTCATTTGAAACGTGCAGTGAATGTTAAAGAAGCATGAATTTAATTTTTTGAAGTAAGTCTCATTTTTGAAACGATTTTGACTATAGAGGCGTCTTGACAAGCTGATTATAAGGTCAATTTTGTGATACATATCACTCAATTTAATCGAGCGTCGCGCAATAAAAAACTTAACTTATTGATTTTTAATATTAAATATTATGTGATCTATGTGGTGTTATTTCATCTTTCCGGTCCGAATAAGCTCTTCGCTATTTTGTGAGTAATTTCACATTAATCCAGGTTCTGAGATTTTTTGATAGAGCCGGCTGGCACCCCGATTTCGGAAATAAGGTGTGGATATGTGTGAGTATGAAGATGTGATGGAATGCAGACTGCTGTAGAAGATGTATAAGTGTGAAGACACAAGAGGTACGGCGGCATGAGGATTTGGAGGATGTGGGGGTGTGTAAGGATGAAAGTGTGATGGTGTGCTGATTCAGGGGGGCTAGCGTGAGCGTCTGTAGAAGACGATTGGGAGTGACGATACTACAGAGGTGAAGCCCATAGCTCCAGATATGCGGCTATAGAAACATAAGAGAGTACTAAGATGCCAAAACGAAAAAGCCCTGAGCTAATGCTCAGGGCTATCGTAATAAGTGGCGGAACGGACGGGGCTCGAACCCGCGACCCCCTGCGTGACAGGCAGG
>NZ_JACVTX010000022.1:0-89903 GCF_016624745.1 Erwinia sp. S43
GGCAGCGTCCCTGCTGCCTTCTCCTGGCGTAATGCCTCCACCTCGGCGCTGCGGATTACCCGCCAGCCCCCGAGGCAGCCCCTCTTTCTTGCATTGTGCGGGCTGTTAGAAACTGCCAGACCGCTGAAACACTGAGTTTCTATATAGCTACACGCCCACAAAAACACCGAACTTCTATAAGGCAATAGGAAGAACTACACCCGGTTTTCCTTATAGACAACGCTTAAGTAAAAATCAGACTGGTTGCAGCCCCGATCGGGCAATCCGCAGCGCTGAACGGAGCGAGGAAGCCAGGATTCACCCGCTGGACACGGGTGAAAGTCAGAGCCGGGCCATGGACGGCCCGTCTCTGGCGGCCCGGCCGGCTGACGAACGTAGTGAGGGTCCCGCGCAGCGGCGTGAGGACCGCCCGAGCGGGGCTGCAACCAGTCGGCTGGAACACAGAACTTCTATTGAGCTACATGTTCACAAAAACACCGAACTTCTGTAAGACAGAACAAATAACTGCATCAGATTTTGCCCGCAGACAACGCTTAAGCCAAAAGCAGACTGGTTGCTCCTCCGGTCGGGCAATCCACAGCGCTGAACGAAGCGAGGAAGCCAGGATTCACCCGCATGGACGCGGGGGAAAGTCAGAGCCGGGCCATGGACGGCCCGGCTCTGGCGGTCCGACAGGCTGACGACCGTAGTGAAGGCACCGCGCAGCGGCGCGAGGACCGCCCGACCGGAGGAGCAACCAGTCAGCTGAAACACAGAATTTCTATTGAGCAACTCGAACGGGGGAGCAACCAGTCGGCTGAAACACCGAGTGTCTATCGAGCAGTCTAACCAGCATTTCAGGAAACCCACGTATCCTTCCCCGGCACGCTTCTTGCTTAATCACCTGCATCACCATGACCTGTCAGGCCCGCCTATGCCACTCTCCGCACTCAGCTTCGTCCTTGCATCAAAAAAAAGCGAAATCACCTGCCTACAGCAGCTACTGGAAATGGGCAGACTGGTCGGCGCGGTCAGCCAGCTGATCCACGTCCTGCAACGCGAACGCGGCACGGCCAACATCTTTTTATGCTCCCACGGCGAACTCTGGGCAGAACAGCTCAGCGAACGGGCGCTACAGGTGCAGCTGGCGGAACGGGCGGTGGACGATCGACTACAAACGCTCGATCTCAGCGGGCAAAGCATGACGAATGCGCCGCGCCTGTTCAGCCGCATTGCCGCCGTACTCCACAGCCTCAGCACGCTACCGCTACTGCGCCGCCAGATTCAGGCACAGGAGATCGGCCAGCCGGAGGCCATGCGCCAGTTTAACGACGTGATCCGTACCCATCTGGCACTGATATTCGAAGCGGCCGATATCTCCGGCGATCCGCCCATCTCGCGGGCGCTGCTGGCGATGTTCAGCTTTATGCAGGGGAAAGAGCTGGCGGGGCAGGAGCGCGCGACGGGCGCTGCGGGATTCGCCGCACGGCGCTTCGACGAAGCGGCACAGCAGCACTCGTTGGATCTGATTGAAGGCCAGGAACGCTGTTTGCAAACCTTCAGCGAATTCGCCGACGCCCGCTGCCTGGCGCTGTGGCAGCAGCAGCTTAACGCCGACAGCAGCGAGTTTGAACGCCTTCGCCGTATTGCCTGCACCCGTGCAACACCGGCAGATAACGGCGGTGACACCGCGCTGCGCTGGTTTGAGGTCACCACGGCGCGCATCGACGGCATGAAAGGGGTGGAGGATCTTCTGGAAGATGTGTTGATGGCCTGCTGCCGTCAGCGGATCGATGACGCGCAGGCGTCGCTGGCGATGCAGCAGCAGGACATCGGCGAGATCCCTCCGCATGAACCGCACTATTCGGCGCTGATCCCGCCGCAGCTCAGCCGTTCGGTGCTGGAACTGGTTGAGCAGCAGTCCCGCCAGCTACAGGCGATGGATACCGAGCTGGCCGGGTTACGCGCCACGCTGGCCGAACGCAAACTGGTGGAGCGAGCCAAAGGGTTGCTGATGCAGCATCACGGCATGACCGAACCGCAGGCACATAAAATCCTGCGCGATATGGCGATGAACCAGAACCGTAAGCTGTCGGACGTCGCCGAAGCGATGCTCGCCATGTCGGCGGTGTTGGGTAAAAAGAGCAACTAATACTAAAGGAGTAGTTGCACTATTGGTGTGCCATTGCGCTGTGCAACGCGTGCCGCTGCGGTGCAGTGAAACCCCAGGTGTGGACAGATAATGAGCTAACCGACTGATTTTTCGATGAGCCATGAAGTTGGCATACAAGCTGCATTGTTATTAACCATAACGACTAAGCCAACGGCGGTTTAGTCAGAGTTACGGATAAAGGCGTCCGTCAGCGTTCAGGAAACTGAGCGCTGACAGGACGCTTTTTTTTGCTCATTTTTCAACATTACAGGAAGCCGCAATGACGCAAGACGACAAAAAAATGCCCGCGCAGTTCTCCCGCCGCCGCTTTATCGCCGGGAGTGCGGCGCTGGGCGGCAGCCTGCTGGTGCCGGGCCTGATGAACAGCGTCTGGGCGGCCGGTTCCGATGCGCCTGAGAAGAAAGCGATCCGCGTCGGCTTTATCCCGCTGACCGACTGTTCCTCGGTGGTGATGGCGGCGGTGAAGAAGTTTGACGAGAAGTACGGCATCAAAATCATTCCCAGCAAGGAGTCGAGCTGGGCATCGGTGCGCGACAAGCTGGTTTCCGGCGAACTGGACGCCGCGCACGTGCTGTACGGGCTGGTGTACGGCCTGCAGCTGGGCGTCTCCGGCCCGCAGCATGATATGGCGATGCTGATGACGCTGAACAATAACGGCCAGGCGATCACCCTGTCGAATCAGTTGAAGCAGGCGGGCGTCAGCGATGCCGCCTCGCTGAAGAAGGTGGTCGATGCCAGCGCCAAAGGCACCTACACCTTTGCGCAAACCTTCCCGACCGGCACCCACGCCATGTGGCTCTATTACTGGCTGGCGAATGCCGGTATCCACCCGTTTAACGACGTGCGCAACGTGGTGGTGCCGCCGCCGCAGATGGTGGTGAACATGAAAATCGGCAACATGAGCGGCTTTTGCGTGGGCGAACCGTGGAATCAGCGCGCCATTCAGGACGATATCGGCTTCACCGCCGTCACCACGCAGGAGATCTGGCCGGATCACCCGGAAAAAATTCTCGGCACCACCGCATCCTGGGTTGATGCCAATCCGAATGCCGCCCGCGCGCTGACCGCTGCGGTGCTGGACGCCTCGCGCTGGATTGACACCTCGGACGCCAATCGCATTGAAACCGCCCAGGTAGTAGCGGCTCGCGCGTACATCAACACCCCGGTGGAAACCATCCAGGGGCGGATGCTTGGCGACTATCAGAACGGGCTGGGCAAAACGTGGCAGGACGCCCACGCCATGCGCTTCTTCAACGACGGCGCGGTCAACTACCCGTACCTCTCCGACGGCATGTGGTTCCTCACTCAGCACAGGCGCTGGGGGCTGCTAGACCATGACCCGGACTATCTGGCGGTGGCGAAAAAAATTAACCGCACCGATATCTACAAACAGGCGGCCAGCGCGGTCGGCGGCATCAACCTGCCGTCCAGTGAGATGCGCAGCAGCACGCTGATCGACGGGAAAGTCTGGGACGGCAGTAACCCTGCCGACTACGCCAACAGTTTTGCTATGAAACGCTAAGAGAGGTCGCCGATGTCCGCCAATGTTAAAACCAAAACCGTCGAGCCGCTCGAAGCGACGAGCGCAGAAATTGTTTCCATAAATCCGGCCGCGCTGCATGCGGCACCACCGGTAACTGCGGTGAAAGCGCCGTCCGCCATATCGCTGCGAGTGATGCTGCGCGGAGCACTGCAAAAAGCCCTTCCGGCAGTGCTGGGGGCGATAGTGCTGATTGCGATCTGGCAGATTGCCGCCATCGGCAGCAAAGGATTTCCCACCCCGTTGAAAACCTGGGAAGCGGCGAAGGTGATTTTCGCCGATCCGTTTTACGTCGCCGGGCCTAACGACATGGGCATCGGCTGGAACGTGTTGGCCTCGTTGAAGCGTGTGGCGATGGGCTTCGGGCTGGCGGCGCTGATCGGCATTCCCGCCGGTTTCCTGATCGGCCGTTTCAGCTTTATCGCCAGCATGCTTAACCCGATTATTTCGCTGCTGCGTCCGGTCAGCCCGCTGGCGTGGCTGCCGATTGGCCTGCTGCTGTTCCAGCGTGCCGAACCGGCCTCGGCGTGGACCATCTTTATCTGCTCGATCTGGCCGATGATCCTCAACACCGCCGAAGGGGTAACGCGTATTCCGCAGGACTACCTCAACGTGGCGCGGGTGCTCAAGCTTAGCGAATTCACCGTGATGCGCAAAATCCTGTTCCCCGCCGTGCTGCCCTACATCCTTACCGGCGTGCGCCTGTCGATTGGCATTGCGTGGCTGGTGATCGTCGCCGCCGAAATGCTGACCGGCGGCGTCGGCATCGGCTTCTGGATCTGGAACGAGTGGAACAACCTCAACGTGGAAAACATCATCATCGCCATCCTGCTGATTGGGGCGGTGGGCATGGTGCTTGAGCAGGGGCTGATGGCCATTGCTCGCCGCTTCAGTTACGACAACCGTTAGGAGCCTGAGATGAAAAACGACAAAGCCATTATCCGCGTGCAGAACGTCAGCCAGAGCTTCCCAACGGCCAAAGGTCCGTTCCTGGCGCTGGACAACGTCAGCTTCGATATCGCGCAGGGCGAAACGGTCAGCCTGATCGGCCACTCCGGCTGCGGTAAATCCACGCTGCTGAATCTGATCGCCGGGCTGAGCCGCCCGACCGAAGGGGTGCTGCTGTGCGATAACCAGGAAATTACCGGCCCCGGACCGGAGCGCGGGGTGGTGTTCCAGAACCATTCGCTGCTGCCGTGGCTGACCAGTTTTGACAACGTGGCGCTGGCGGTCAATCAGGTGTTCAGCGGCTCGATGAGCAAAAGCGAAATGCACGACTGGATTAACCACAACCTCGAACTGGTGCATATGGCGCACGCCGCTGACAAACGTCCGGGTGAGATTTCCGGCGGTATGAAGCAGCGGGTGGGCATCGCCCGCGCGCTGGCGATGAAGCCGAAAGTGCTGCTGATGGATGAGCCTTTCGGCGCGCTCGATGCGCTGACCCGCGCTCACCTGCAGGATGCGGTAATGGAGATCCAGGCACGGCTGAACACCACCATCGTGCTCATCACCCACGATGTTGATGAAGCCGTACTGCTTTCCGACCGGGTGATGATGATGACCAACGGACCGGCGGCAAAAGTGGGTGAAGTGCTGCAGGTTGAGCTGGCGCGGCCACGCTCGCGGCTGGCGCTGGCAAACGATCCGCTGTTCCATCAGTACCGTCAGCAGGTGCTGCAGTTCCTGTATGAAAAACACCGGGCGGTGGCCTGATTTATCAGGCGGGATACGCGCAATGAAGAAACTCACCCTGATCGTAGTCGGTAACGGTATGGCGGGCGCGCGGCTGGTGGAGCGGCTGTGCGAACGCGCACCGGGGCGCTTCCGCATCCTGATCGTTGGCGAGGAGCAGCAGCCCGCCTATAACCGCATCCAGCTGACCCCGGTGCTGTCCGGTGAGAAATGCTTTGACGACATCATCACCCACGACGCGCCGTGGTATGCGGCGCACGGCGTGACGCTTATCGCCGGTGCGCCGGTCACGGCAATCGACCGCGATGCGCGGCAGGTCAGCATCGGCGACCGGACGCTGGACTATGACCATCTGGTGCTGGCTACCGGCTCGCGGGCGTTTATGCCGCCGCTGCCGGGCGACGATCTGCCCGGCATCCACGGCTTTCGCGATATGCGGGATGTGGAAAACATTCTCAGCAATGGGGTTGTCGGGCAGCCTGCGGTGGTGATTGGCGGCGGCGTGCTGGGCGTGGAGGCCGCCGCCGCGCTGGCGCTGCGCGGAATGCAGGTCAGCCTGCTGCACCGTGGCCCGCATCTGATGGATGCCCAGCTGGATGCACATACCGCTGAGCTGCTGCGCCTCAACCTGGCGCAACGCGGCATCACCTCCGTGTTACAGGCGCAGACCGCGGCTTATCTCGCTGACCACTCCGGCTGCGTAAAGGCGGTGGCGCTGCGTGACGGTCGTGAAATCCCGGCGCGGCGCGTGGTGGTGGCCGCCGGGGTACTTCCCGAGCTCGCCCTGGCGCGGTCTGCCGGGCTGGCCTGCGATCGCGGCATTCTGGTCAACGATCGGCTGTACACCTCCGACCCCGATATTTCTGCCATCGGCGAATGCTGCCAGCAGGGGCAGCTGACCGTCGGGCTGGTTGCGCCGTGCTGGCAGCAGGCCGACGCGCTGGCCGCCCGTTTACTGGCTGATCCCAGCGCCGACTCTATCGCAGCCCCCATCGCTGACCCCATCGCCGACCCCATTCCCGACGCCGTCAGCCCGACGCTGGCGGTGCGCCTGAAGGTGACCGGCATCGATCTGTTCTGCGCCGGTGAGCTGCACGGTGGCGAGAACGCACAGATCCACACCGCGTCCGATCCGTTCGACGGCCATTACCGCCGCCTGCTGCTGCGCGATAACCGGCTGGCCGGCGTGGTGCTGTGGGGTGACATCAGCGACGGCCCGGACTATCTGTCCCGCATCAACCAGACCTCTTTTCCGCAGACGCTACCGAGCGTCTTCAGCCCCGGCGATGCGCCTGCCGATTCCGGCCCGTCGCCCGTTAAATCAGAACAGTTGCCCGTTGAGGCAACGAGGAGCAAAGCAATGTCGAAACCCGTATTAGTGATGGCCGGACACGGCATGGTCGGCCACCATTTCCTGCAGCAGCTGGTGGAGCGCGAGCTGCATCTGCACTATCAGGTGATTGTGTTTGCGGAAGAGAAAGCCCCGGCCTATGACAGGGTACATCTCTCCGAGTATTTCTCCGGCCGCAGCGCGGAATCGCTGTCAATGGTGGAAGATGGCTTCTTTGAGTCGAGCGGGATTGAGCTGCGGCTGGGCCACTGCATCGGCCATATCGACACCCGCCACCGTTTTGTTGTTGATCATCAGGGCCGGCAGACCGCATACGATGTGCTGGTGCTGGCCACCGGTTCCTATCCGTTTGTACCGCCGATCCCCGGGAACGATGCGCCGGGCTGCCTGGTGTACCGCACGCTGGACGATCTGGCAGCGATCCAGGCCTGTGCCGCCAAGGGGAAAACCGGCGTGGTGGTCGGCGGCGGCCTGCTGGGGCTGGAAGCGGCCAATGCGCTGAAGCACCTCGGCCTGCAAACCCACGTGGTAGAGTTCGCGCCCCGGCTGATGGGCGTGCAGCTGGACGAAGGCGGGGCGGCGATGCTGCGGCGCAAAATTGAAGCGCTGGACGTGCAGGTGCATACCGGGAAAGAAACCCGCGCCATCGTCGCAGGGGAAACCGGTGGCTATCGCATGGAGTTCGCCGACGGCGGCCATCTGGATACCGATCTGGTGCTGTTCTCCGCCGGTATCCGCCCGCGGGATCAGCTGGCAAGAGAGTGCGGTCTGGAGGTCGGGCCACGCGGCGGGATTGTGATTAACGATAGCTGTCGCACCTCCGATCCGGCGATTTTTGCCATCGGCGAATGCGCGCTGTGGAACGGGCAGATTTTCGGCCTGGTCGCACCCGGCTACCAGATGGCGCGTACCCTGGCCGATACGCTGGCCGGGAGTGAAGTTGCCTTTAAGGGCGCGGATATGAGTACCAAACTCAAGCTGCTGGGCGTAGAAGTGGCCTCGGTGGGCGACGCCCATGGTCGCACGCCGGGCAGTCAGAGCTACAGCTGGGTAGACGGCCCAGGTGAAGTGTATAAAAAAATCGTGGTGTCAGAGGACAAAAAGCGTCTGCTTGGCGCGGTGCTGGTCGGCGACAGCAGTGAATACAGCACGCTGCTGCAAATGATGCTCAACGACATGCCGCTGCCCGCCAGCCCGGAAATGCTGATTCTGCCTGCCAGTTCCGGCGCGGCACCGCAGTCGCTGGGCGTGGCGGCGCTGCCCGACGGTGCGCAAATCTGTTCCTGCCACAACGTCAGCAAATCGGATATCTGTGACGCGGTGAAGGGCGGCTGCGGTGATATGGCGGCGGTTAAAGCCTGCACCAAAGCGGCAACCGGCTGCGGCGGCTGCGCGGCGCTGACCAAACAGGTGATGGAGTTTGCGCTGACCGAAATGGGCGTGGAGGTGAAAAAGGACATCTGCGAGCACTTTGCTTTTTCGCGGCAGGAAATCTATCACCTGGTGCGTGCGGGCAATATTCGCAGCTTTGAAGAGCTGATCCACAAGCACGGACAGGGCAGCGGCTGCGAAATCTGCAAGCCGCTGGCCGGATCGATCCTCGCCTCCTGCTGGAACGACTACCTGCTCAAGCCGCAGCATCTGCCATTGCAGGACACTAACGACCGCTACTTTGCCAACATCCAGAAGGACGGCACCTATTCGGTGGTGCCGCGTATTCCGGCCGGTGAAATCACCCCGGACGGGCTGATTGCCATCGGTCAGGTGGCTAAACGCTACAACCTTTACACCAAAATCACCGGCGGGCAGCGGTTGGATCTGTTCGGCGCGCGGCTGGAACAGCTGCCGGAAATCTGGCAGCAGCTGGTGGACGCCGGGTTTGAAACCGGCCATGCCTACGGCAAATCGCTGCGCACGGTGAAATCCTGCGTGGGCTCCAACTGGTGCCGCTACGGCGTGCAGGACTCTACCGGTCTGGCCCTGCGGCTGGAGAACCGCTACAAGGGGCTGCGTTCACCGCACAAAATCAAAATGGCCGTTTCCGGCTGCACCCGCGAATGTGCCGAAGCGCAGAGCAAGGATGTCGGGGTGATCGCCACCGAAAAGGGCTGGAACCTGTACGTCTGCGGCAACGGCGGCATGAAGCCGCGTCACGCCGATTTGCTGGCGCAGGATATGAGCACTGACGATCTGATCCGCACCGTGGATCGCTTCCTGATGTTCTACGTGCGGACCGCCGACCGGCTGCAGCGCACCAGCACCTGGATGGACAATCTGGAGGGCGGTCTGGACTACCTGCGCCAGGTGGTGCTGGAAGACAGCCTGCACATCGGGGCAGAGCTGGAAAGCGAGATGGATGCGGTGGTCGGCACCTACCAGTGCGAGTGGCAAACCACGCTGGCCGAGCCGGATCGGCTGGCGCTGTTCCGTCCGTTTGTTAACAGCGCCGAACCGGATGAAGCGGTGGTGATGGTTACCGAACGCCAGCAGATCCGTCCGGCAACCTCGCAGGAGCGCGCAGAGCATCCTGCAAGCGTGGTGGCTCCGACGGTGAGTGCAGTACAGGGCTGGGTGGATCTTTGCGATGTGCAGGCGATCCCGGCCAATGCGGGGATGGCAGCGCGGCTGGCCAACCGGCAGATTGCGCTGTTCCACCTGCCGACGCATCCGCAGCAGGTTTTTGCCCTGAGCAATCACGAGCCGGACAGCGATGCCAATGTGCTGTCGCGCGGGCTGCTGGGCGATGTGAAAGGGGAGCCGGTGGTGATTTCACCGCTCTACAAGCAGCGTTTCCGCCTGCAGGACGGTCGCAGCGTGGATGACGGCCAGCTGGCGCTCAGCGTCTGGCCGGTTAAGGTGGAAAACGGCCGCGTCTGGGTGCAGGAACAGCCGGTCGCGGCGGCGGTGAAAACGGCGGAAATCATAGCGACGGTCAGCTTATGAAATCGACGCCAGCAGCACCGACGCTAACCACCTGCGCCTACTGCGGCGTTGGGTGCGGCGTCAGCATGCAGCCGCAGGGCGATGCGTTCAGCGCCAGCGGGATAAAAACCCATCCGGCCAACCTCGGGCGGCTGTGCGTGAAGGGCAGCGCGCTGGGGGAAACGCTGGGCTTGCAGGGGCGGCTGCTACAGCCGGAGATCGATCGCCAGCCGGTCAGCTGGGCGCAGGCGCTGGGCGCGGTAGCGGAGCGGCTGCGGGCGATTATCAGTGAATACGGTCCGCAGTCGGTAGCGTTTTACGGCTCCGGCCAGCTGCTGACCGAGGATTACTACGTTGCCAATGAGCTGATGAAGGGCTTTATCGGCGCGGGAAATATGGATACCAATTCGCGGCTGTGCATGGCCTCCGCCGTGGTGGGCTATAAGCGTGCGTTCGGTGCCGATGCGGTGCCGTGCCGCTATCAGGACCTGGAACAGGCCGACTGCGTGCTGTTAACCGGTTCGAACACCGCGTGGGCGCATCCGGTGGTCTACCAGCGGCTGGCGCAGGCCAAAAAAGATCGACCGGAGATGCGGATTATCGTGATCGATCCGCGCCAGACCGCCACCTGTGACATCGCCGATATGCATCTGGCGCTGCGCCCCGGCAGCGACGCCGCGCTGTTCTGCGGCGTATTAAATGCAATGGCGGAGTGCGGCAGGCTGGATAGTGATTTTCTCCAGCTGCACACGCTGGGGGCAGCAGAAACGCTGCGGGCGGCGAGTGAATGGACGCTGGCGCGCACGGCAGAATTCTGCGGCCTGGCGGAGGAACAGCTGCGGACCTTTTACCGGCTGATCGGCGGCAGTGAACGACTGGTGACGCTCTATTCGATGGGCATCAACCAGTCCAGCTCCGGGGTGGACAAATGCAACGCCATCATTAATCTGCATCTGGCCACCGGGCAGATCGGGCGCGAGGGCTGCGGGCCGTTTTCGATAACCGGTCAGCCAAATGCGATGGGCGGGCGCGAAGTCGGCGGACTGGCGAATCAGCTGGCCTGCCATATGGGGTTTACGCCGGAGGATATCAGCCGGGTAGGGCGCTTCTGGGGCAGCGATAGCGTCAGCCAATCCGCCGGACTGAACGCGGTAGATCTGTTCCGGGCGGTGGAAGAAGGGCGGATCAAAGCGGTCTGGATTATGGGCACCAATCCGCTGGTATCGCTGCCGGATGCAGACCGGGTGCGGGCCGGGCTGGCGCGCTGCCCGCTGGTGATTGTTTCCGATATTATGCGCGACACCGATACCACCCGCGCTGCCCATATCTGCCTGCCCGCGCTGGGCTGGGGTGAAAAAAACGGCACGGTGACCAACTCCGAGCGCTGTATTTCGCGCCAGCGGGCTTTTTTGCCTGCTCCCGGTGAGGCAAAACCGGACTGGTGGATCCTCAGTCAGGTGGCGCAGCGGCTGGGGTTTACCGACGCCTTCGCGTATCAGCATCCGGCGGAGATCTTTCGTGAACACGCGGCGCTCTCCGGCTTTGAGAATCAGGGTTCGCGGGCGTTTGATATCAGCGGCCTGGCGCAGTTGTCGAATGCGGAGTGGGACGGGTTGCAGCCGATACAGTGGCCGGTCAACGCGTCTAATCCGCAGGGCACGGCGCGGCTGTTTACCGACAAACGTTTTTACCATCCCGACGGTAAAGCCCGAATGATCGCCGTGACGCCGCGCCTGCCGCTCAACGCACCGAGCGGAGCATATCCGCTGGTGATGAATACCGGACGGGTGCGCGACCAGTGGCATACGATGACCCGCACCGGCAAGTCGGCGCGGCTGATGCAGCACCTCAGCGAACCGTTTTGCCAGTTTCATCCCGATGATGCGCAGCAGATCCGCACCGGCGATCTGCTGCGCGTGTCCTCGTCGCACGGCTGGCTGCTGCTGCGCGCGCAGCCGGACCCGCTGCAACCGCGCGGCAGCGTATTTGTGCCGATGCACTGGAACAGTAACTTCAGCCAGCAGGCGCGGGTGGATGCGCTGATTGAGGCGCACGTCGATCCGCTCTCCGGGCAGCCGGAAAGCAAACATATGCCGGTCAGCCTGCGCCGCTGGCGCGCCGCGTGGCAGGCGGAACTGTTTGTACGCGGCGAAAATAACGTGCCGCCGCTGACGCCGTACTGGAGCCGGATTACCCAGCCGGAGGTTAGCCACTTTACCCTCGCGGATTCGTCACGGCCGACGGACTGGCTGGCGTGGGTGAACGAGCAGTACCCCTCCGCTGGCCTGATTTACCAGACCGCCGATCTGGGCGACGACGGTTTCAGCCTGCTGGCCTGGTGCGAGGGGGAACTACAGCTGGCGTTTTACGCCCGCCGCAGGGCACCGGCCGTGGACCGTCAGGCGGTAGTGGCGGCCTTCAGTGCACCGCCGAAAACCGCACCGCAGCGGCTGGCGCTGCTGGCCGGGCGCGCCGGAGGCGATAAAGCGCCGACCGGTGCCATCATCTGTAGCTGCTTTTCCGTCGGTGAAATCCCGATTGCGGATGCCGTACGCCAGGGCTGCCGCAGCGTGCAGCAGCTGGGTGACGCACTCAAATGTGGCACCAACTGCGGCTCCTGCATTCCCGAACTCAAAAAAATCATTGCCGCTCAGCTCAGTACGCTGACGGCGGGAGAGGTCAAATGAACACACTTCAACAGGCGTTACGGATGCAGCAGATGGCAACGATTCTGGCGGTGGGCGATCGGCAGCAGCCGGTGCGCGCTGGCGAAGTCTGGCTGGTTGGCGCGGGGCCGGGCGACGCTGAGCTGCTGACTCTCAAGGCGCTGCGGGCGATCCAGCAGGCGGACGTGGTGGTGTTTGACCGGCTGGTCTCCCCACCGGTGATGGCGCTGATCCCCGATGAAGCGCTGCGCATTGACGTCGGTAAATCGATGCGCGATCACACTCTCGGCCAGGATGAGATTAACCAGCTGCTGGTTGATCTGGCGCTGAGAGGTCACCGCGTGGTGCGGCTGAAAGGCGGCGATCCCTTTGTGTTTGGTCGCGGCGGCGAGGAAATGGCGCACTGCCAGCGGCACGGCGTGCCGTGCCATATCGTGCCCGGTATTACGGCGGCGATGGGCTGCGCGGCCGCCAGCGGCATTCCCTTAACCCACCGCGATCTGGCGCAGTCGGTGCGCTTTGTCACCGGGCACGGCGCGCAGGGCGAGCCGGACGTTGACTGGGCGGCGCTGGCCTCGGCACGGCAGACGCTGGTGTTTTACATGGGCATTACCCACAGCGACCACATCAGCCAGCAGCTGGTGGCGCACGGACTGCCTGCGAGTACGCCGGTGGCGGTGATCGAACGCGGCACTCAGCCGGAACAGCGGGTACTGACCGCCACGCTGGATTCCCTGGCGCACATCATCGCCCGTGAAAAGGTTAAAACGCCTGCACTGTTAATCGTCGGCGAGGTGGTGAAAATGTACCGGGGCGATATCGCCCTCGGCGGCAGCGCGAATAAGTCCTGCGCTGAAAACCAGAGCGAACGCGCCGCCCTCACGGTGAGTTAAAGCCGGGCGACGGTGAACCGCGCTTTTGCCCTCAGCGCAGCGGCTGCCGGGGGCCAGCCATAATTCCAACGCGCCAGCATTAAATTTCGTTAAGGTTCCGGCGTGCCTCATCACGCCGTTCGCCTGTAACCCTTGCCCGCCGGGGCTTACACCCTGAATCCTTCTTTGTGCAAACGCTTACACAAACATTGCAAATATCTTGTAATCAAATGATAATGATTGTTATTATCTGTTAGAGTATTTAGTCGGTTGTTACCGGCCGCCTCCCTTCCTGTGTAGCAAAGTAATAACTGATTTATATTAATAACAAGTACCTGCATTCAGCGGGCGGGCTGAAAGAAAGTGCAGTTCAGGGGAATTTTATGCGCGTTTTAGTGGTTGATGATGATTCCACGCTTTGCCAGTGGCTGAGTGAGAAATTACACGCCCACGGACACTCCTGTCGTCTGGTTCACGACGGCGCGTTAGCGCTGGAAGCTATCGAACAGGAAGTCTATGACGTGGTTCTGCTGGACCGAATGCTGCCCGGAATGGACGGCTTCAGCGTCCTGCGTGCGCTTCAGGGCCGCCAGCATCCGCCGGTAATGCTGCTGTCGGCGCTCGATCGCGATATCGATCGGGTGATGGGCCTGGAACTGGGGGCCGAAGATTATATGGGCAAGCCGTTCAATATGAACGAACTGCGCCTGCGGCTGGATATTATCGTTGGCCGTGACAAGCGCCGCAGCGAGCACAGCCAGGTGCTGACGTTTGCCGATCTGAAAGTCGACTGCCTGCAGCGATCGGCCTGGCGCGGCGGCAAGCGCATTGAACTGACCGATAAAGAGATCAAGCTGCTGATGCTGCTGATGGAGCATCCCGGCAAAGTGCTCAGCCGCACGCTGCTGCTTGAGCGGGTCTGGGGCTATCAGTTCGATCCGCAAACCAACCTGATTGACGTACACCTGTCCAAGCTGCGTGCCAAGATCGATAAGGGCTTCTCGCTGCCGCTGATCCGTACTCTGCGTTCGGTGGGGTATTGCCTTGGTGAAGTTGAGAAGAGGTAGGGGTGTCGTCCGTTAACAATCTGCGCGAGCACGGCCTGCGCCTGCGTCTTTTCCGACGCCGGGCGCTGATGAAGCTGCATCAGTGGCAGGCCATTCTTGCCAACTACGATCCGGCGTTTCTGTCGACCTCCAACTTTCGTCAGGCCATTACCATCGCCTATCTGTTTATGATGATGATGCTTGGCTGTATCGTTGGTGTGAGTGTGCTAAGTGAATCACTGTTACGTACCCACGTGCATGATATTATCACCAACGATATCTACAGCTATTCCGCTAAATCACGCTTGAAAACCAGCGAAAGCCTGGTGGATTTTTTGCGCCAGGAGCGCGACGAGCAGAGCGGCGAGCTGCCGATGGTAATGGTTCTGGCCGCCGACGGGGCGCTGATTTATCACAACGCCCCGGTGACGCCCGCGCGCGGCCACTGTGGCATGGATATTGAATGTCTGAAAGGTCTGCTCGGCGTGGCGGGCAGCAACCAGGTTATCGCACTGGCGGTAAGACTGGACGATGGTGCCACCTTCTTCCGCGCGTATAATATCGTGCCGATGATGGAGCGGCTGAGGACCATCCCGCTGGTAGCGGGGGCCGGGGTGTTTATTCTGCTGATGTGCTGCCTGCTGGTCAGCAGCCGCTTCAGTCAGCGTAACCTCAACAGCGTGCGGCAAATCCGCGAGGCGCTGCGCCGCTACAGCACCGGCGAGCAGCACGTGAGGATGCCTGTCTCACCGTGGGGCAACGATTTCGACGGACTGTGCACCGATATTAACCAGAATCTGGAGCGTATCGATCGGCTGATGAATCAGGTGCGTAGCACCGCCGGGCATGTGGCGCACGAGCTGCGGACGCCGTTGACGCATTTGCAGAATCGTCTGTTCAGCCTGGGCGAGCGCGACGATCTCAGCGGCAGCGTGCGGCGAGAGATCGACGCGGCGACCACCGAAGTGCAGGATGTGCTGGCGCTGTTCCGCAACGTGATGCGTATTGGTGAAATCGAAAGCGGCCGCTGCGTGCACCAGTTTGAACAGTTCAGCGCGCAGGATCTGCTGAACGATTTAGCCGAGTATTATCAGCCGCTGGCAGAAGAGAAGCAGTGCCTGCTGGCGGTTGAACTGAAAGCCTCGATGCCGCTGTTTGGCGATCGGGCGCTGGTGTTCCAGGCGATGGCGAATCTGATTGAGAACTCGCTGAAGTACGCCGCCGAACGCGGACGGATCACTCTCAGCGTACAGCTGCATCGCGGCTGGCTGGCGCTGGTGGTGGCGGATCTGGGCCCGGGTATTGCACCGGACCTGTATCCGCGGGCGACGGAGCGCTTTGAACGACTGGGGCAGGACGGAACGCACAGTGGTTTTGGGCTCGGACTTTCGCTGGTAAAAGCGATTGCCGAATTACATCATGGTAAACTCTATTTTGGATCTGCCGATCCTGGGCTGGTGGTCTATTTGTGTCTTAATCGCAGCTAGTGAAGGATATCTCCAGGAAAGTCTTAGTATTAATCTGGCTATATTTATGCCATTTGTTCTTTGTGTAATATTATTTACCATTAAGAATTATTAATTCTCCCTCTACGCGCAGGGAATTATTCCCTGCGCGAATCCCCTGCAAAATATAATCCCTTCACGTAGTCCGGTTTTATTTTTCCGAGCAACGTTTCTCACCGCGAAAATTACGGTTATTCAGACAAGAAAATAGCGAAAATTAACGTATCTTAATCTTCGGCATCTTGTTGTTCGTGAGAATAAGTCTCATTATTGACGCCTCTGGTTGTGCTTCTGCCGTGCGCGGAAGGCAACGCAATAACCTGAAAGAGAGTAGCGGAATAATGAAACAGTTAAGTGCAAAACTGCGTGCCTTTTTCCATGACGAAAGCGGCGTAACAGCCATTGAATACGGCATTCTGGCAGCGGCGATGGCGGCAGCGATTGCGGCCATCTTCGGCGATGACGGTATCTTTGTGAAGGCGCTGAACGACAAGTTTACTCAGATTGCCGATCAGATCACCGGCTCCGGCACCACCACTAAATAATGGCGATACAGTCAGGCGTACAGATTGCCTGGTATGTCCTGCTGGTTGTTGGTTTGCTGTGGTGTGTGTTTAGCGACCTGCTGCAGCGGCGCATTCCCAACCGCGCCGTGCTGCTGCTGTTACTGGGCTTTCTGGCGCTTTGCGCGCTGGCGGCTGAAGGAATAGCCGGTCCGCTACCGCGCATTTCCGGGACCCTGCTTCAGGCGTTACCCGGTGCCGGTCTGGTGTTTGTCATTGGTTTCGCGATGTTTTTGACCGGCCGTCTGGGTGCCGGAGATGTGAAACTGATGAGCGTGCTCTGCCTCTGGGTTGGCTATGGGCATCAAACCCGGTTTGTGATGATCACCGCGATTGCAGGTGGGGTACTGGCGCTGGCGCTGCCGCTGCTGAATACCTTAACCACCGGTATTGCGTTGTTTATTGAACGGTTGAACAGCAACTTACGGATAAATATTACACCGCCGCCGGTATTACCCGATGAATTATCACGGGGTATTCCCTACGGAATTGCCATTGCATTTGGTGCGGCTTATATCCTTATTTGGCCTCAGTTCTGAATAAAAGAATCTGAACCGGTAAATATAAAAAAATGAAAATTAATTCAACGGTATTATTAGCCGGGGCGCTAATTGCTGCCGGTGTGGTCGCGTTGGTCGTCCGCAGCCAGCTCTCTGCACCGGTTGCTAAACAGGCGGCAAAGGCTCCAGTGGAAAAAACCGCAGTATTAGTCGCCGCGCGCGATCTCTCTCCGGGTGATTTTATCGATCCCTCTGCCCTACGCTGGGAAGAAACGGCGGAGTCCGTTTCCCGCTCGTTTTATTTCGTCAGCGGTAAAGACTCAGAAAATAAACTGTTCGGCGCCACGCTGCGCGAACGTATTCCGGCAGGCACCCGCCTCAGCAGCAATATGCTGGTTCGTCCAAACGAACCTGGATTTGTCGCCGCCGTGCTGCATCCGGGTATGCGTGCCATCTCTATCCCGACCAGCGCCGTCGCCAGCAACTCCGGTCTGGTTTCCGCCGGTGACCGCGTGGATGTGATCCTCAGCCTGCGCCGCGACGAACAGCCAGAACTGGCTCCCACCGCCGATAAACCCGTTGTCGTACCCATGCTGGCCGCCCAGACCGTGGCGCGCAATCTGCGGGTACTGGCGATGAACAGCCAGACCGACACCGACGTGCGTCCGCGCCAGGACGTTGACGGCGACGCGACGGGTAAAAATGCCCCGGCGCGCCCGCGCAATCCGGTCTATCAAACCGTGACCGTGGAAGCCACGCCGCAGCAGGCGGAGGTGCTTGCCGTAGCCAAAGAGGTCGGTTTGCTACAGCTGGCGCTGCGCAGTCCGGTTGAGGTCGTGGATGATGCGGATGAAGGATTGACGCCCGTTACTCGCCTGGCCGATACCACCAGCATTTACGGCGGTTCACAGGGCAATGTGAAGGTGAAAACGTTCCGGGCCGATAAGCAGGACGTGCAGCAGTTCCCGGCAAGATGACAGCGTGCTGCCGCAGGTTGCGGCAGCACGGATGAGATAATCCCAGTCACGGATATTCCTAAATGAAGATGAAACCTACCGACTTTTGCCGCCGCCCGGCTGGCAAACGATTGCTGACGGCCGTCAGCTGGGTGTTAGCCACCCTGGTACTGCCAGCGGCTGCGGTCACCCAGATTGACGCCACCAGCGAGATCCACCTGAACGTTCACCAGGGGCGCATGCTGCAGCTGGATGAAGTCCCGGACAGCGTGCTGGTTGCCGACCCGGAAATCGCCAGCTTTGAGCTGCCATCCCCGGGCAATGTGTTTGTCTATGCCAAAACCGTCGGCACCACCACGCTGTATGCGATGGATGCCGACGGCCAGGTGATCAGCGCGATTCGCCTGGTAGCCGAGCACGACCTGGCGGCGCTGAAAGAGCGTCTGCGCCGTGAGTTCCCGGATGCACAGATCCAGCTGGAAGCCTCGGTGCCGAGCGGCGTGATCGTGCGCGGCAGCGTGGAAACTCCGCAGGATGCCAAGAAAGTTATCGACAGCGTGCAGGCATGGATCGGTTCTTCCGGCGGCGCGGGTGGATCGGGTGGCGGTAGCGGTGGCGGACAAGGCGGCGGAGCCGGTGGTGGTTCTGGCGGCGGTGGCGGTTCAGGCAACGCTCAGCCTGGCTCCAGCACCACGTCACCCAACGTAGTGAACCAGCTGAAGGTGCGTACCCCTTCACAGATCAACATTCGCGTTCGCGTGGTGGAAGTCTCCCGCAAGCTGACCCACGAACTGGGCTTTAACTGGGATGCCTCGCTGAATCGCGGCGGCAACAGCTTCGGCTTCGGCAGCGGTGCGTTGACCGACTTCTTCAGCGCCACCAGCAACACCTTCACCCGTGAAGGCGGCAGCGGCATGCTGGGCTACAGCAGCACCGGCAGCGACGGTTCGCTGAGCACGCTGCTCTCGGCGATGAACTCGCAGGGCCTGGCCTCGGTGCTTGCCGAGCCGAACCTGACGGCGATGTCCGGTGAAACCGCCGCGTTTGCCGCCGGTGGTGAGGTGCCGATTGTTCTGGTCACCGGCAACAGCATCAGCATCGACTACAAATCCTACGGCGTGATCCTGCGCATGACGCCAACCCTGCTGTCGGGCAACCGCATCAGTCTGCATATTGCACCGGAAGTCAGCGAGCTGACTTCGGTCGGTTCGGTTCAGCTGGAAGGGGGGTCCACCATTCCTGCACTGACCGTGCGCCGTGCCGACACCACCGTCGAGCTGGCCAGCGGACAGAGTTTTGCCCTGGCAGGCATGTTGCGCAGCAGCAACAGCCAGACGGTAGACGGCGTGCCGGGTCTGTCATCTATTCCGGTGGTGGGCCGCATGTTTGAGAAAGAGTCAACCAGCAGCGAAGAAACCGAACTGGTGATCATCGCCACCGCCTACGTGGTTGCCCCGGTAAGCGCCGGTCAGCTGCAAACCCCGGGCAGCGGCGTGAAGATGATCGATGCCGTAACTCCTGAATTCGGTGCCGCTGGCTACCTCTACTGACAGGCGATAAACATGAAAAATTATTCTTTATTTACCCTGCGCCTGAGCGGTATTGCGCTGCTGATGACCACGCTGGCCGCGTGCAGCGACCGCGATATCAGCGCCGAACGCATGGAGCGTTTCAATCAGCCGGATCTGGCGGCGGTGAAGGTGAAGCCGTCCTCGCTGGCGGTCAATCTTCAGGTCGATCGTAACGGCCAGGGGCTGACCCCGGAATCGCTGGCGGCGGTTAATCAGCTGCTGAAACAGCAGGGCAGGCTGGAAAAACAGACCCTGACGCTGACCCCGTGGACCCCACGCGGCGAACAGCTGGCGAATCGTCTGGCGAACGCCTTACAGAATGCCGGTGCCGACAAGCGCCACATACGGGTGATGGGCCGCGTGCCGTCCGCCGGGCGCGGTGGCGATCTGCAACTGCAGTCGCAGGCGCTGGCGGTGACCAACACCCGCTGTCAGATCAACGATCCCAACCTGCTGATGGTCAAGCCGTATGAGGCCGTGGGCTACCTCGGCTGTGCCAACCAGAGCAACCTGGCGCAGATGGTGGCGGACCCGCGCGATCTGATCCAGGCGCGCAGCCTGGATGATGCCGACGGCGTGGTGATCGTCAACAGCATCGAACGCTACCAGCAGAACGAGGTGAAAGACCTCATCGACATTAACTTCGACGAAGATTAACGGAAGGTTAAGCGTATGAGCGAGGCAACGAATTCCGCCCAGCAGGAAGGCGAAGAGTGGGGCACCGGACTGGTGGCGTTTATCCAGGGCAGCGGGCCGCAGAGCCAGCTGCGTGAAGATCTGGCGCGGCTGAAGCGCAGCGATGCGCAGGTGCTGGCCGGTGGCCTGAGCGCCGCCGCGCAGTGGTGCGAAGTGAATCTGCCGCCGCAGGTGCTGCTGGTGGATCTGGACGGCGAAGCCTGGCCGCTGCCAGCGCTGGAAAGCCTGATGGCGATGTGCGGCCCGCAGACGCGGATTATCGCGCTCGGACAGGGGCAGGATATTGGTCTGTACCGCGCGCTGTTGCAGCTGGGTGTGACCGAGTATCTGGTGAAACCCTGCACCCTCGATCTGCTCTCCGCCACGCTGGCGAAATGCGACGGCCAGCAGTCCGGCCCGGAATATGCCCGCACCGGGCGCACCGTGGCGGTTGTCGGTGCCAGCGGCGGCGTGGGCACCAGCACTGTTGCTGCCGGGCTGGCACAGCTGATGTCCGGCGAACGGCATCTGCCGGTGGCGCTGGTGGACTTCGACCGCCGCCACGGCGATCAGCTGCTGCTACAGGGCGTAAGCGAGAGCGGTGGCCTGTCGGCGGTGCTGGAAAGCAGCCAGCTGGATACCCGTCTTCTCCAGCGCGCGATGTTGCAGGTGGACACCCGTCTGCACCTGCTGGCGCAAAAACCGGATTTAGGCCCGCTGAGCGAACCGGATGCCGACGCGGTGCTGCACCTCGGCGGCAGCCTGTGCCGCATGTTCAATCAGGTGGTGTGGGATCTGCCCGGCTCGTTCCCGAACGGCGCGCTGGATGTGATCTGCTGTGCTGACCTGCGCATTATCGTCACCGAACTGACGGTGCAGGACGCGCGCAACGTTAAGCGCATCATCCAGGCCATCGGCGACGAGAGCGAAGGGCAGCGGCTGATGCTGGTGCATAACCAGAGCCACTATGCCGCCGCCGCACCGCTGACCCGCGCGCAGTTTGAAGCGCTGGTTGGCCGTCCGCTGGACCTTGTGCTGCCGCATGCCGGTGTTGGACTCGGGCAGAGCCTGAGCCTGGGGGCGCTGGATCTGGCCGCCAGCGGTCCATTCCGCCAGGCGATGCGCCAGCTGGTGGATCTCGCCTGCGGGCAGCGTCTGCAGCCGGTGAAAAAGAACTGGCTGAACGGCCTGCTTAAGCGCGCCTGAGCGAACTAACGTGAGGAAAAATCCCATGCTGATGCGTAAACCCGCGCCCCCGCGCCGCGAAGAGCCGGTCAGAAAACCGGACGCCGCACCGCAGGCGGCCAGCGTTGCCGAAGTGCCGGAGCCGCGCCAGGTTTCTGCCGCGCCGCGCCCGCAGGTGGAAAGCCGCAACGGCAACCGTCGACTGATCCGTTCGCAGCTTTACGACCTGATCGATGCCGGTCGTGCAGCGGCGATGTCCCGCGACAAGCTGCTGCTGCAAATCCAGTCGGCCATTCGCCAGCTGTGTGATGATCAGCGCCTGCAGCTGTCGCGGCAGGAAGAAGAGCTGATTGCCGGTGAAATGCTGGACGAGATGACCGGTATCGGTCCGATCCAGCCGCTGCTGTCTGACGACACGGTCAACGACATTCTGGTTAACGGTGCCGGACAGGTGTTTGTCGAGCGCTTCGGCAAGCTGGAGCTGTCGCCGATCACCTTTATCGACGAAGAGCACGTCTTTAACACCGCCCAGCGCATTGCCGCCGGTGTGGGTCGCCGCATTGATGAATCCAGCCCGATGGTCGATGCCCGTCTGCCGGACGGCAGCCGCGTCAACGTCATTACCTATCCGCTGGCGATCGACGGCACCACCATCTCGATCCGTAAATTTATGCGACGCAACCTGTCGCTGGAGCACCTGGCCTCGCAGGGCTGTATGTCTCCGGCGATGGCGGACGTGCTGAACAAAGCGATGCAGGCGCGGCTGAACGTGATTGTTTCCGGCGGAACCGGTGCCGGTAAAACCACGCTGCTGAACGCGCTGTCGCAGAAAATCGACAGCACCGACCGCATTATCACCATCGAAGATGCCGCCGAGCTGCAATTGCAGCAGGAGCACGTGGTACGCCTGGAAACGCGCCCGGTCAGCGCCGAGGGCAGCGGCAAAGTCGACCAGCGTGACCTGATGCGTAACGCCCTGCGTATGCGTCCGGACCGCATTATTTTGGGTGAGGTGCGCGGCGGCGAGTGCTTCGACATGCTGCAGGCGATGAACACCGGCCACGACGGTTCGCTGTGTACCGTGCACGCTAACACCACCCGCGATGCGGTTCAGCGCCTGGAAAACATGGTGATGATGGCCAACATGCAGCTGCCGCTGATGGCTATCCGCCGCCAGATCTCCAGCGCGGTACATCTGATCGTACAGATTGAGCGTATGCGCGACGGTATGCGCCGCGTGGTGGCGGTCAGCGAACTGTGCGGCATGGAAAACGAGGTGCTGCAAATGCAGGACCTGTTCAACTTCCGCGTCACCGGTTCAGATGGCCAGGGACGCATCACCGGCGAATACGTGCAGACCATCCAGCGCCCGCAGTTCTACGCGGACAAAGCGCACCTGTTCGATGCGCATTAAGGGAGCCTGATGAACGCGTTTAAGCTGAATCTGATCACCGGGCTGGTATTTCTCAGCGTGCTGATTGTGGTGCTGGCCGTCAGCCACTGGCGGCGTCAGCGCCAGCTGGACGAACAGCGCCGCCTGCGCTTCGCACAAATTCTCGGTGAGGGGGCGGAAGCCGCCGGTGAAGAGGATGTGTCGATTCTGCGCAGCCAGGCGCAGACGCCGCTGGCCTCGGTGCCGCTGCTCGGGCCGATGCTGGCGAAACTGTGGCAGCAGCTGGCGTTTATCGGCTGGCAGCCAACCCTGCGCAAGCGCCTGCTGATCCTTTCCGCCGTCGGGCTGCTGGTCGGCATGACCCTCGGCCAGCGCACGCCGATGCCGCTGACCTTTGGCCTGCTGTTCTCCGTGTTGGTCACGCTGGCGGTCGCCGTGCTGCTGTTCCGCAGCAGCCTGCAAAAACACCTGCATCAGCTGCGCGAAGGGCTGCCGGATGCCATTGATGCCATCACCCGCAGCGTGCGCGCCGGGGTGCCGGTTGCCAATACCTTTGGTCAGGTCGCCTCGCACCTCAGCGGCCCGCTGGCGACCGAGTTCCGCACCATCGATCACTGGCTGAAGCTCGGTATTCCACTGCGCCAGGTGATTCAGACCTCCGCCGGACGAGTGCCGATGGCCGAATACCGCTTCTTCGCGGTGATCCTGATTATCAACCAGGAAGCGGGTGGTCGTCTGGGGGAAACCCTGGAGCGGCTTGCCACCACGCTACGCCAGCGCCGCGAGCTGGCAATGAAGGTGCAGTCGAAAACCTCAGAGGCCCGCGCGTCGGCCAAGATCGTCGCCGCGCTGTTCCCCTGCTGCCTGGGCTACATGTACCTCAAATCGCCGGAGGATATCACCTTCCTGTTCAGCGATCCGGTGGGCAGCACCATTCTGATTTACGCGCTGTGCAGCATCACGCTGGGCATGTTGATCACCCATCTGATGGTTAAACGCATCGCGTAAGGAGCCGTAAACCATGAGTCATAACCCGGATTCTGTGCTGTGGCTGGCGCTGCTGCTGATTGTTGCTGGCCTGTGGCTGCTGCTGAGAAGCCGCCGCAGCGGCGCGTTGCAGCGCCTGCAGGCGCGGCTGGCACCGCATATCGGTGGCGGTGACGCAGAGCAGGGCGGCACGGCGGATGAACTGAGCATTCTGCGTAATCAGGGGGCCGCACTGTCGCCGCAGCTGGAGAAAGTGCTGCTGCCGGTGGCGAGTTTCGGCGAGCGAATGGCGGGATCGGATCGCGATCGCCAGCAGCTGCGCCGTCTGCTGGACCTGGCCGGATTCCGCCGCGTGGAAACGCTTGGCTGGCTGCTGAGCGGCAAGCTGGCGTTCGGCGTGGCGCTGGGATTACTGCTTAACATCGGCGCACTGCCCGCCGGGGATCGCTTCAGCCTGACCGGGCTGGCGGCGATGCTGATTGGCTTCTTCGTTGGCGGGCTGCTGCCGGAGTTCTGGCTGAAGATGCGCGCCGCCGGTCGCGGTGAAAAGCTGGCCCGTGCGGTGCCCGATGCGCTGGATCTGATGGTGGTCTGCGCCGAAGCGGGCCTGCCGATTGGCCGCGTTTTGCAGGTGGTCTCGAAAGAGCTGGGCCTGTCCGCCCCGGAAATGGCCGACGAGCTGCGCTATACCGCCGCCGAACTGCAAATTCTTGCCGACCGTAACACCGCGCTGTATCACCTGGCCGAGCGCACCCGGGTGGCGGAAATCGAAAGCATGGTCGCCACCCTGCTGCAGGCGGAGCGCTACGGCACGCCGCTGTCTCAGGCGCTGCGCACTATTGCCGATGAAAGCCGTAAAACCCTGTTGCTGACCCTGGAAGAGAAGGCCGGGAAGCTGCCCGCGCAGCTCAGCGTACCGCTGATGGCCCTTATTCTGCCGCCGATTATCGCCATTATGGCCGCTCCCGCGCTGCTGCGTGTGATCCGCCTGCTGGCCCAATAACGAGAGATCCTGAAATGCTGATGAAAAACGCTCCGTCACTGTTTACCCCGCGCCTGCTGCTGGCGCTGATCTGCGGCCTGATGCTGGCCGGGTGCAGTTCCGGCCTGGCCCTGAAGGGCAGCAAAGATGAAGGGCTGAAGCTGGCGCGCCTGCTGCGCGATCAGGGTCGGCTGGAAGCAGCCAGCGAGGTGTATGCCCGCCTGGACGCACGCGGCAAGCTGAGCGGGGCCGAGATGCTGGAATACGCCACCGTCAGCGCACCGGTGCAGCAGCCTGCACAGGCGCTGGCGCTGTATGGCCGTGCCCGCAACGCGCTGGGCGGCAACATCGACAAAATGGCCGATACCGAAGCGCTGGCACTGTGCCTCGGCATGGGCCGCGCCGAGCTGGCGCTGGGCCGCATGACCACCGCCGGAAAAGACTTCGAGTGTGCGCTGCGTCTCGATGGCAGCAACGCCACCGCACTCAACGGCATGGGCGTGCTGCTGGATGCGCAGGGCCGCCACGACGAGGCCCGCCGCCGCTTCGAGCAGGCGCTGCAAAGCGAGCCGGGTAACATTGCAGTGATGAACAACCTCGCGCTCTCCTGGCTCTCCAGCGGTCAGCCGGATCGCGCCATCGGCCAGCTGCGCACCGCCGATATGAATAACCCGTCGCTGCGCCTGAACCTGGCGCTGGCGTATCTCTATAAAGGGGATGAGGCCGCCGCGCGCGACACGCTGTCCCATCTGGCCGCGTCCGACCGCATCGACGGGCTGATCGCCACGCTGAGCACCCGCGCCGACGAGCTGAAACAGAAAGGCGGTAACGGCAATCCGCTGCTGCTGGCCAGCACCCAGATGCTGCCGCTAAGCGAAAACGCCCAATGACAGGCGGAAAACTGCGCCGCCTCTCCGCCGCCGCCCGCTGCGAACGCGGGGTGATTGCCACCGAGCTGGCGTTCCTTGCGCCGGTGGTGCTGGTAGGCGTGATGATGCTGTTTGAGCTGGCGCGCATCGGTCTGGTGATCGGCATCGGCAGCGTGGCGCTGGATAACGCCGTGCAGTCGTTTCGCCTGGATACGCTGGAAAGCGAAAGCGCCAGCGATATGGCCGATTCGCTGCGTAGCCGCATGGTTAAGGCGGGCTACGGCTATATCTCCGCCGACGATCTGTCGGTCAGCGTGCTGCACTTTGACAGCCTGAGCGAGCTGGGAGGCCTGACGGTATCCGACGACGAGCAGGGCGAAAACCGCCAGACGCTGCCGGTCTGGTCGGTAACCGTGCAGATCAAAAAGGAGTTTCTCTCGCCGCTGCCGGAAGTGCTGTCGCTGGGGAACACCTTCCGCTACCAGTACAAACACGTTTTCGGCACGGAACTGAACGATGAATAACCTTCTGCGTCGCCTGTGGCGGCAACAGCACGGCTCGCTGGCGGTGGAAACCGCGCTGGCGCTGCCGATTGTGCTGGCGGCAGGGGCGGTACTCACCGACCTGATTACCGTTGAGCTGGAGCGCGAGCATATGGAGCAGCGCGCCGGGGCGATTGCCTCAGTGCTGGCGATGCAAAGTGAACTGAGCCGCCAGGGTCTGAGCGGGCTGCTTGCCGCGAGTATCCCCGATGAAAACACCGGCAGCTACCAGCTGAATATCGCCAATGTGCGGCAGAACGGCCAGGTCTACTGGCAGCTGTTGCGCGGCAATAACACCGGTATCTGCACCGATAACGTGGTGCCGACAGGTAGCACCTGGCCCGGTGAACTGCCGGAAGTGAATGAAGAGTCGGGTAAAGAGAATGTGTCGATGATTGTGGTGGAACTGTGCCGCAACGGCAGCGATATCACCATGCTGGGTGGCCTGACGGTGAAAAACCAGCTGAAGGTTTCAGCCATTAACCGTGTTACCCGCAATACCCTGACGCTGGACGCCACGCTGGCGGCGGAAGCCGGGCTGGAGGAAGACGCCGATGAATAACTCCCTCAGCGTACTGAACCGCGCGGTTCGCCGTTTCTGCCGCCAGGAAAAAGGCGCAGGAACCGCTTTTTACGTGCTGGGCATGATGGCGCTGCTGGTCAGCGGGGCCTTTATCCTCGACAGCGTACAGACCACAGGCGACGCGGCGCAGATCAAGCGCGCGGCGGATGCGGCGGCGCTGGCGGTAGGGCGCGAGTCGTTGATTAAAAATAACAGCAGCTTTGGCGACGGCGAAAAGCAGCAGCTGGCCTGGGAATACGTGCGGACCAACCTCGGCCTCAACAACCGTCTGGCGGAACAGCTGCGCATTTCCGATATTGCGGTCAGCGAAGGGCGGACGGATAAAGCCCATCGCACCTTTACCGTTAGCGTCAGCTACGCCAGCGATCCCGAACTGCTGGATGTCGGCTCGCAGGAGCAGGAGATCTATTCCACCGCCGAGGTGATTTATCGCCCGGCAGAACTGGCGATGATTCTGCCGAACACCTCCAGCGAGCAGGCTGGCGACCTGGCTGTGCTGCGCCGCCTGACCAATACCTTTGCCGATGATTTTCTCACCGACTTCCCCGATCGGCGGATGGCGCTGGTGCCCTACAGCCAGTCCGTCAGCGTCTGGGACGCCGATAACTGGAGCACCCGCATTCGCAGCTGGTCGCTGACTCAGGCGCTGACGCCGGTCGAACTGACGTCGCTGTTTCGGAACAACGACTACGGTATTGCCAGCATGGCCAGCCGCATGATGCCCGATTTGCAGTCGAAGCGGATGTGCCTCTATCGCGGGCTGGATCAGGGGGATAACTACTTCTGGGAAGAGGCACCGGCCAAAAGTTTCTGGATACATTATCGCCACGATCTGCCGATTAACGCCACCTGGATGCCGTTTATTCAGTGGGTGGGGCCGAACCCGGACTTCGGGCAGGCCACCGGAGTGAACGACACGCGCTTTATCGTCGGCGATAAGGGCTGCCCGACGGCGGCGCTGCTGCCGCTGACCGACGATCTCGGCAAGATCTCCGACCGCCTTGACCAGATGGAATCGCAGTTCAACGTTAACTACGCCATTGCCATGGGCTGGGGCGCAATGGCGCTGTCCCCGGCATTCCGCGGCGGTGACGGCTGGGGCGACAGTGAATACCCGCTGGACTTTAACGACGGTGGCAGCGGCAACCTGAAAGTGATTGTGATGATGGCCAACACCACCGGCGACTGGTTCGACACCGACTCCTACAACGCCTGGGTCGGCGAGGCGATCGACGGCGGCGAAGAAACCGGCCAGGCCACCACGGCCGCCACCGCGCGCTTCCGTTCGCTGTGCGAAAGCTTCCGCAATCGCGATATCAAGTTCTATTTCATCGGCGTGCGGCCGGGCGATCCGGAAGATTTTGGACGCGGGCTGTTTGACCGCATTGCGCTGCCCGGATTGCAGGTGTGTACCAATAACAATGGCGGTTCGGTGGAGTTTGCCGACAGTTCCAGCTTCTCCGGGGCAGAAGGTCAAATCAGCAACAAGCTGGATGACATTCTGGCGAGTATCGATAAACAGAGTAGTTCCGTACGCCTGATCGAGTAATTCATCCGGCAGAACGCGTTAATTATTAGGTGAACTCATGAAAAAATCATCCACACGCCCGGCCTGGAGCCTGACACTGGCGCTTGAGCCGCGCATGATGTTTGATGCCGCTGCGGTCACCACCGCCGCCGACGTGGCCGACGCTACCGCCGTTGCCACCACCGCACCGGTCGCCACCGCTACGCCGGCCAGCGATGCGGTGTTTAGCATTGACGCTTCCGGCACGCCGGGTGCCGACGTGCACCTGTTCAGCAACGCCAGCGTATCGGCGGACAGCACCGGCCACGAAATCAGCAAGCTGACCATCAGCGTCAATACCAGCGGCAGCAACCAGGCACTGGTGATTGACGGTACGGCGATTACGCTGACCACCACCAGCGGCTTTGGTGAAACGGCCAACAGCCACTACTCCTACAGCGTGGCGATTGCCGATAACACCACCACGATAACGCTGTTCCTGACCAACGCCGATACCGTAACGCCCGCTTCAGTTGAGAGCCTGATTAACGGTATCAGCTATCGCGCGCTGGACGGCGACGTGGGCAACGGCACCGTCACCGTGCGGCTGGGTAACCTCAGCGACTTTGACGGCGATACCACCGATCTGGATATCAGCAGCACGGTGACCATTGATAACGATAAAAACCTCGCGCCCGAAGTGGACAGCACCGGCGACCTGACGCTGCTGGACGATCTCACCGTGTCCGACCTCGCCGACGGCGCGAATGCCGTGAGCTATTCGCCGGACGGTGACTTCGCCTACGTCGCCAGCAGCAAAGGCAGCGTGGTGGTTTACAGCGTTTCCGACAGCGGCGTGCTGACCAAACTGCAAACCTTTAGCGACACGGCGAATTTTACCGTGACCAGCGGCATGGCGGTGGGCGATAAGGCGGTTTATCTGCTGAACGTTGTGCCGAATGAAGGAGGATACGGCTCGACCAGCGCAATCATCACCCTGACCCGCGCCGCGGACGGTACGCTGACCTTCGCCAGTAAAGAAGCCATCGGCGATACGCCGACCAATATGGCCATCAGCGAGGATGGTAAACAGCTGTATATCAGTTCGGATGTGAACGGGATTTATATCTACGATATCAATGCCCAGGGCGCACTGACCTTTACCTCTCGTCTTACCACCAACGTTGACCGCCACGCGGGATTGACCTCGGTGGGCGACTATGTGTTTGTGATGAACCCCGGCGGCGAGTTTGAAACGCTAACCGTGCTGAAACGCGTGACCAAAGATGGCGTGAATACGCTGGAAGAAGTGACCAATACCACGGTCACCTCGACGCGTGATTTCACCTATCAGTATCAGGTGACCGCCAGCAGCGACGGCAGCGTGATTTATACCCTGAATACCAACAACGGCAAACTGATTGCCTGGAGCTTCAACGGCAGCGTTTTGACGCAGATTGAAAGCCGCACCATTTCCTCGGCGAAAGACGTGGTCATCAGCAGCGACAACACTTTGCTGTACGTTAGCACCAGCAGCGGCGAGTTGTCGGTCTATGCCATTGCCAGCACCGGCGCGCTCACCCTGGTCAGCAGCCAGACCACCGGCGGCAGCACCGCGCTGGCCAGCAACGGCACCTCGCTGGCGGTGGTCGGCGGCAGCAGCGTGGAGGTGTATACCTCGCTGATCACCTACACCGTCGGCGGCAGCCCGGTGGCGGTGACCACCGGCATGAACGTTTCCGACAGCAACTTCGACGTGCTGAACAACGGCGCGGGCAACTATAAAGGCGCCTCGATCACCCTGACCGCCTCCGGCAGCAGCGACAGCCAGTACAGCTTCGCCAGCGACGGCGGCCTGACCCGGCAGGGCAGCCAGCTGCTGCTGAACGGCAGCGTGATTGGCACCGTGGCTGCCAGCGGTAATACGGTGAAAATTACCTTCACCGCCGACGTGACCACCGCCACCGCCAACCAGGTGCTACAGCAGGTGATGTGGGCGACCACCGGGACCAGCAGCGCGCTGGTGACGCTCAGTATGGTGGTTAACGACGGCCAGCTGAACAGTAACACCGGCACCGTGCTGCTGCGTGTCAACACCAGTCCGCTGCTCAACCAGGAGGTTGTCGCCGGTTATACCCTGCCGCAGGCCACTACCGAGACGGACTACTGGCTGGAGCTGCCTGCGCTGTTTAGCGATGCCGACGGCGAAAACCTGATCTGGAGCGTCACCGGCCTGCCGGACGGTCTGACCTTTAATGCCGAGACCCACACGATTTCCGGCTCCACTACGGCAGTCGGTACGTTCAGCATCACCATCAGCGCGAAGGATAGCACTGGTGCCTCAGCCAGCCTGACTCTGTCGCTGGCGGTCGCGCAGATTGATAACCGCGCGCCGCAAACCAACTGGGACGCCAGCAGCCAGCTCAGCTCGGCGGTGGTCAACGAGTCGTTCACCCTGAAGCTGGACACCACGCTGTTTAACGATGCCGATGCCATTTACGGCGATACGCTGACGTGGACGGTGGAGGGCCTGCCGGAAGGGCTGACCTTCGATGCAGAAACCCTGACCATTAGCGGTACGGCGACCTCGCTTAGCGATAACTACCTGACCATTACCGTCACCGATAAGTCCGGCGACAGCGCCAGCCGCGATATGACCCTGCGGGTGATTACCGCCGATGAAGCCGCCAACACCACACCGACGCTCGGCCCGCAGTCCAGTTCGCTGATCTACACCAGCGAAGGCGGCCTGTCGGGCTATGGTTATTATGTCGATGCGATCAATCTTTCCGACGATGGCACCAGCCTGGTGGTGATCGGCGGCACCAGCACCAACTGGGGCGGCACCATTTACGTTAGTGTGTACAGCCGCGATACCAGTACCGGCGAGCTGACACTGCAAAAAACCTATACCCAGGGCAGCGTCAATGACGGTAACGACGCCAACGGTATTGAAATCGACGGTATTCAGGGCACCACCCAGTCGGCCTTCTCCGCCGATGGCAACACCCTGTATCTGTCCGGCACTAACAGCAGCGGCAAAGCGGTGCTCCAGGCATTTACTCTCGGCGACGACGGTTCGCTGACGCTGATTTCTGGCGCGGAAATCGGTGCCACGGCAGTGAAGCTGGTGGTGTCCGATGATGGCAGCAGCGTTTACGCGGTGAGCGCCAGCGGGCTGTACCGCTACAGTGTGGATGCCCAGGGCAAACTGACCGCACAGGAAAGTTTTACCGGGCTGAGTAGCGCACTGAGCATGAGCCTGGACGCCAACGGTACGCTGTACGTCATCAGCAGCACCGGCAACATGAGCCTCTATAGCACCGACAGCAGCGGCGTATTGAGCTATGCCGGGAAGCTGACCCGCGATGGCACTGCGCTGACCTGGACCGATAAAGACGGCAACGCCAGCAGCGCGGGCACGCTGGGCTCCAGCAGCGGACTGAACGGCACCTTTACCCAGATGTCGGTTTCCGATGACGGTTATGTCTATGTGGTGACCGGCACTAACGGCTATCTCACCGTGCTGCATTACGATGCGGCGAACGGCAGCATGAGCCTGATCTCGTCAAAATCTGTCAGCTCCGAGGTCGGCGGTTTCCCGATGTCGGTGACGGTTTCCACCGACGGTACGGCGCTGTACGTTGGCACCAATGCGGCCAGCCTGGCCGTGTACACCATCGGTGAAGATGGCAGCCTGACTTTCCGCAATACCATTCAGGGCGACGGGGCGATGATTGCGGTGGCGGTCTCCGCCGACGGAAAATCGATTTACGGCGGTTCGCGCTACTACAAGAGCGGCCTGCGCTCATTCGACAGTTCAACGGATCTGGTCTCCGTGGCGTGGACCGAACGCGGCAGCAGCGAGATCGCCAGCCAGCTGGTGCTCGGCGACGTCGACTATGATGCGGCCAACGGCGGTGCGGGCAACTACAACGGCGCCACCATTACGATGGAACGCGAGGGTTGGGCCAACGCCGACGACAGCTATAGCCTGAAAGAGGGGAACGGGCTGACGCTGGAGAACGGCAATATCCTGCTCAACGGCACCGCCATTGCCAGTTTTACCGTCAGCGAAGGTACGCTGACCGTCACCTTTACTGCCGACGTCACGACCGCCGTCGCCAACCAGGTTCTGCATCAAATCAGCTGGCAGAGCACCAGTAAAGCACCGGGCAGTACCCTGACGATGGTGGTCAGCATCAGCGATCCCTGGACGACCGCCAGCCAGTCGGTGAAGGTCAACATCACCCAAATTAACGACGCGCCGGAAGCCAGCAGCCAGGCGACCGACCCGACCTATCGCGACACCAGCGGCAGCACGCTGGTGTTCAGCAACACGGTGGTGGATACCATCGAAGACGGCCAGAGCATCGTACAAATCACCCTCAGCGTCAGCGGACTGGTAAGCGGCGAGAGCGATTATCTGGTGATTGACGGTAAAAATGTCCTGCTGGCCGACGGCGTTCGCGTGCTGACCGACAGCAATATCGTGGTCACCGTCAGCGTCACCGACGGCGTGGCCTCGGTTACTATCGTCAGCGACGCGGGCATCAGCGCCGAAAAGGCCCAGACGCTAATCAACACCCTTAGCTACGGCAACCCGGATGCCTATCTCGGTAGCCGCGAAATCGTGCTGACCGGCATCAAAGACAACGGCGGCACCGCGCTCGGCGGCAGCGACAGCACCGATCTGGATATCCATTCGGTGATTACGCTACAGGCGCAGGACGCCGGTCCGCAGCTCAGCTCACCGGATAGCGATAAACTCAGCTGGGCCGGAAGCCTCAGCGAAGTCAGCGGCCTCGGCACGATTACCCAAAGCGTGCTGTCGGATGACGGCACCAGCCTGTACGTTATCGACGGCAGCGGCAAGATTGCGCTGTTCAGCCGCGATACCGCCACCGGTGCGCTGACCTGGCTCGGCAACATGGACAGCGGGCTGGGTAAAATTGACAAAATCGCTCTGATTGATAACGGCAGCAAGCTGGTGATCAGCACCAGCGGTGTGCCCGAGGGCGGATCTGACGATGACTATAACTACAGCATTAATACCTTCAGCATCGGCGCGGACGGCACGCTGACGCAGGACGACAGGATGGAAATGTGGGATATCAGCTCGGTGCTGGTCTCCGACGACGGGCTGACGATCTACGTTTATAACCAGAGCGGTCTCAGCGCAATCGCCATCGATGCCGAAACCGGCAAGATGACCAATCTCGGGGATGTCGAAGCCAATGCCTTCGATCCGCCGCATCTGTGGCAGCCGGTGGCGCAGGCAATCAGCGGCGATTATCTGTTTATCGTCACCGATCCGGTTTCCAGCCAGTTCCCCAACGCCATTATCGTCTACCAGCGTCAGGCGGATGGTACGCTGGCGCTGCTCGGCGCGGTCTTCGATCAGGACACCGACGCCAGCGGCAGCAAGCTGTCCATCGACTCACCGTCGGCGATTACCGCCAGCGAAGACGGTAGCCTGATCTATGTCGCCACCAGCAGCGGCCTGCAAATCTTCAGCCTGAACCAGAAGAGCGGCCAGATCGTGCAGACCGGCGTGATGAGCGATATCAGCGGCGTGACCGCGCTGGCGACCAGCAGCGACAGCCTGTACGTCACCCTGAGCGACGGCACGTTGCAGGTTTACAGCATCGGCAACAGCGGCAAGCTGACCCTGACCTCCAGCTGGAGCAGCAGCGAGTACGCGGCGCTGAATGGCGCAACCAAAATTATCACCACCCGCGACGGTGGGGTGATCGTCAGCGGCAGCCAGCTCGCCAGCCTGATTACCGTGGTGGAAGAAGTGCGCTACACCGTCGGCAGCGGCGCGGAGCTGAACTTCAGCAGCGACGTGACGCTGAAGGATAAAGCGCTGGATCTGCTTAACGACGGCAGCGGCAACTACGGCGGGGCGAGCGTGACCGTCACAGACAGCAGCGGGCTGGGCAGCTTTGCCTTCACCGCTGACAGCGGCCTGACGCTGAACGCCGACGGCCAGGTTGTGGATAACGGTACGGTGATTGGCAGCTTCAGCCAGCACGATGGCGTGCTGGTTGTGACCTTCGCCGACGGCGTCAGCAGCGCCACCGCCGGGCGGGTGATTAGCAGCCTGGCCTACAGCAATGCGGACAACAGCACTGGACGCACGGTGACACTGTCACTTATTGTCAGCGACGGTGAGCTGACCAGCGGTGCCTGGCAGCAGGCTGTCACCATTAACCACGCGCCGCAGAGCACCGACGTCAGCTATCAGCCTGCGGTGATCACCCTTGGTACGGCGTACACCGCCACGCTGCCGCAGGGGATGTTTACCGATGCTGATAACGACACGTTGAGCTGGAGCATCAGCGGCCTGCCGGACGGGATCACCTTTGATGCGGCCACCCGCACGCTGAGCGGCACCGCCACCTCGGCAGGGGTCTATTCCCTGACCATCACCGTGACCGACGGCGACGGTGCCAGCGCGACCCGCCAGCTTGAACTGCGGGTGAATACCACGCCGGAGTTGGGCACGGGCGAAACCAGCTTCAGCGTCTCGTCCGGTACGGCCATTAGCGTGGCGCTGGCCGATACGCTGTTTACCGACGCCGACGGCGATGCACTGACCTGGCAGGCGGATAACCTGCCTGCGGGACTCAGCTTTGATGCCGAAACCCACACGCTGAGCGGCACGCTGC
Organism: Erwinia sp. S43; assembly: GCF_016624745.1. Lineage (NCBI taxonomy): Bacteria > Pseudomonadati > Pseudomonadota > Gammaproteobacteria > Enterobacterales > Erwiniaceae > Erwinia > Erwinia sp. S43. The sequence continues at coordinate 34,737 of NZ_JACVTX010000022.1, forward strand.
CGTCCGGGCGCTACACCCTGACGCTGACTGCGACCGATGCCTGGGGTGCCAGCGTCAGCCGCACGCTGGTGCTGCTGGCTAACCGCGCGCCGCAGGTCACCGACGCAACCTTTACCCCAGACCAGCCGATTGCCGGCATCAACTGGCAGCAGACGCTGCCCGCGGATCTGTTCAACGATGCCGATGGCGATGACCTCACCTGGAGCGTCAGCGGACTGCCGGACGGGCTGAGCTTTGACGCCGACAGCCGCACCCTCAGCGGCCGCGCCGCCACAGACGGCAGCTACCTGATTACCGTTAGCGTCACCGATCCTTACGGCGGCGTGGCCAGCCGCACCTTTACGCTGACTATCCAGCCTGCGGGCGCGGGAGTCTCACCGGTAGTGATGACCCCGGTCACGCTGTTCCCGCAGGCGGACGGCGATGCTGAACGCTTTATCTGGCAGGAGCGCGAGCCGGAATTTATCCCGGTCAGCGCCGAGGCACCGCGCGATCCGCTGGTGCTGAGCGATACCCCGGTGCTGGCCAGCGGCCAGCTGGACTACCAGGCCACGCCGTGGCAGCTCGATCCGCTGATGCCTGCGCTGATGCCGACGCTGGAAAAAGTTAACTTCACGTCCCGCACTGCGGATAACCCGGCGCTGGCGCGCGCCACAACATGGCGCGGTGAATGGCACGACGGCGGCAACGGTCAGCAGGTCTATGCGCTGCCGCCTGGCCTGGCGGGGCGCGGCGGCATTGTGTCGGTCCAGCTGGCCAACGGTCGCCCGCTGCCGGAGTGGATACGCTATGACGCTGCACGCAGCGAACTGCAGATTAACGCCGCCGATGCCGGCCGCGTTGGTCAGGTTCAGCTGCGCCTTGAGCGGGCAGGTGGCGCACCGGCGCTGCTGTTAACGCTGCACGGCAGTGAGTCTGCGCGTGCGGCAGCGGAAACCAGCGAACGGTTCCTGATACCGACTACCGGGGTACGCGCTCAGACGCAGCCGGATGTGGCCTTTAATCAGGGTGTATCACACTCGCTGAATGCCCTGCGCGGCGACGGCGACGATTTGCTCCAGGCGCTGAATGCGCTGGCGCGTGACTAACAGGGATTTAACTTTATAAATGAATAATTTCAATACGATGGGAACGCTTTCAGTGACTCACTTTACCTCTGTTTCTGCACCAGTACAGGCGCCGTTCAGCGCGCCGCGTCGTTTAAGTCTGACCGTCGCGCTGGCCTGCTCTCTGCTGGCCGGATGCGCCGTCACCCCCGAGGCAATGACCCCCGCCGAGCAGGTGACCCAGGCGATGACCGACCGCACCCAGATGTTCAGCGATCAGGAACCGGTGCGCGGCAACATTACCCTGGATGAAGCGATTGCCCGCGCGCTGAAGTACAACCTGCAGCAGCGCGTGGCGCTGATGGAGCAGGCGATGCAGGACGATCTGCGCAGCGTGGCCAGCCTGGATATGCTGCCGAAGCTGGCGGCCCGTGCCGGGCTGCAAACCCGCGACAACGTAGCCGGTTCCAGTAGCCAGTCGGTGACCACCGGCCAGCAGTCGCTGGAATCGTCCACCAGCCAGGATCAGACCACCCGCACCGCCGACCTGACCATGAGCTGGAACGTGCTGGACTTCGGTATCAGCTACGTTAACGCCCATATGCAGGCGAATAAAACCCTCGCCGCCGAGGAGCGCCGCCGCAAAGTCGTGGCGGATATTACCCGTCAGGTGCGTACCGCCTGGTGGGAAGCGGCGACCGCACAGCGCCTGAAGCCGGAAGTGACCCGTGCGCTGGGCGAGGCGAAACGCTCGCTGGAGTACGCCCGCGCTACCGAACGTGAGCGCCTGCTGCCGCCGGTAGAATCCCTGCGGTTCCAGAAAAATATGCTGGAAATGGTACGCCAGCTGGAAGTGGTGGACAGCGACCTGGCGCTGGCGAAAGCCCGCCTGTCGTCACTGATGAACCTGCCGCCGGCCAGCGACTTCAGTCTGGTGGTGCCTGCTGAAAGCAGCATGGTCGCACCGAAGATGAGCTACACGCTGGGCGATCTGGAAAATATTTCCATGGTTCGCCGCCCGGAAATCCGCGAGGAGAGCTACGAAGCGCGCAATGCGGTGCTGGAAACCCGCCGCTCGCTGCTGCGCCTGATGCCGGGTGCGACGCTGTTTGCCGGAGTGAACGGCGACAGCAACAGCTACCTGGTGAACCACGGCTGGGCCTCTGCCGGGGTGCAGGTCAGCGGCAATCTGCTGAACGTGCTGGCGTGGTCGTCGGTGAAGCGTGCGGGTGAGTCGGCCGAACAGGTGGCGGAAGCCCGTCGCCAGGCGATGCGCATGGCGGTCATGGCGCAGGTTAACGTCTCCTGGCAGGAGTACCTGAGCAGCGTGCAGATGTTTAACCGTTATCAGGAACTGGCGCGCGTTCAGCAGGGTATCTACCAGCAGACCGATCTTAGCTACCGCAACCAGGCCGCCACCCAGATGGAGCAGATCCGCGTCAGCACCGAAACCATTCTGACTACCCGCGCCCGCGACCGCAGCTTTGCGGTGATGCAGAACGCGCTGGGTAGCATCTGGCAGGCCGCCGGTCTGGATATTCTGCCGGACCGCGTTAACGACACCAGCCTGGCCGCGCTGAGCAGCAGCATTAACAGCACCAGCAAGCAGATTGAAAACGGCGCGATTGCCGTGCCTGCGCTGGGCGCACCGACCGGTAACGTGACCACCGCCACGCCTTCTGCCGCGCTGCTGGCCGCCAGCCGTCCGGCACCGGCCCCGACGCCGGCACAGCAGGCAGTGAGCAGCCAGCCGTACGCGGTGAGCTCAGGCAATATGTGGGACAGCTACAGCTCCCTGTCCGGCGGTGCGCAGTGATGAGCAAAAAACGGGCGTATCCGCTGCTGCTGGCGCTGATGATGGTGTGTGCCGACCGCGCGCTGGCGGAGGACGCGCCGCCGGAGCCGGTGCGCGTCCAGCTCAGCGCGGTACAGCAGACCACGCTTTCCAGCGGCATTGCGGCGCGGATCAATACGCTGACGGTGAAAGAGGGCGATCGGGTGAAGCAGGGTGCCACCCTGCTGAGCTTCGACTGCACCATGCTGAAAGAGAAGCTGAACTATGCCAGCGCCAACGAACAGGCGGCGCGGAAAAAGCTGGCGGTGGCGAACCGGCTGGATCGCCTGAACTCGATTAGCGTCTCGGACGTTGAGCAGGCGCGTTCGGCGGTGAGCATGGCGCAGGCGGAGAGCGGCGTAAACCGGGCGATGCTTGACCGCTGCGTGCTGAAAGCGCCGTTCTCCGGCCGCGTGACCGAAACGCTGGTGCGCAACTGGGAAACGGTGCCGGAAGGCAAGCCGCTGCTGACGCTATATGACGACAGCGCCTTTGAGCTGGAAATGATTGTGCCGTCGCGCTGGCTGCGCTGGCTGAAAGCCGGCACGCCGTTTACCGTGGCGCTGGATGAAACCGGGGAAAGCTATCCGGCGAAAATTGTCCGCCTCTCCTCGGCGGTCGATCCGGTCAGCCAGTCGGTGAAGGTGTTTGGCCGTATTGAAGAGAAGGGCGACGGTCTGCTGCTGCCCGGCATGAGCGGCGCGGCGCAGTTCAGCCTGCCTGCCACCTCCGACACGGCGGCGCAATGAGTGAGATGAACCCCGCTGCGGCAGCGGAAGGGCATCTGCGGGCGCTGAGCGAGCTGCTGCGCCTGCAGGGACGGGTGCGTGAGCTGGCCAGCAGTGACGAACTGGCCTTCTTTATGGTCAATGAAACCCATCGGCTGACGCCCTACCGCCAGGCGCTGCTGTGGGACGGTGCCAGCGGCAGGCTGCGTGCCGTTTCCGGCATCGCTGCGCCGGACGGCCACGCGCCGTTCAGCCAGGAGATGGCCCGGCTGTGTTCGCGCTGGCAGCAGAGTTACAGTCAGCCGTCGCGACTGGATGCCAGCGTGCTGGACCCCGCCGACCGTGCGGTGTGGCAGGAGTACCTGCCCGCGTACGGGCTGTGGCTGCCGCTGCCTGCCGCCCAGGGCGAAACCGCACTGGCGCTGCTGCTGCTGCGTGAAACGCCGTGGCAGGACGGCGACTTGCTATTGCTGAAAGAGCTGGGCGGTGCCTTTGGTCACGCCTGGTACGGCCTGAATAACCGGCGCGGCGCTAAGCGGCAGAAGCCGAAGCGCGGTAAAGTGATTGCCGCCTGCGCCGTGCTGCTGGCGCTGATGCTAATCCCGGTGCGCCAGTCGGTGATTGCACCGGCGGAGGTAGTGGCGCATCGCCCGGCGCTGCTGCGTGCGCCGCTGGCCGGGGTGATTGATGAGATCCTGGTGCGGCCCAATCAGGCGGTGAAGCAGGGCCAGGCGCTGGTGCGGCTGGACTCCCGCGAATTGCAAAATCAGCTGGAAAGTGCCAGACAGCAGTTTGCCGCCAGCGACGGTGAATATCGCCAGGCCCAGCAGCAGGCACTGAGCGATACCGATGCTAAAGCACAGCTGGCAGTGCTGGCCAGCCGCCGCGAGCAGGGGCGCACTGAAATGGCCTTCCTGCAGGCGCAGCTGGCGCGTACCGAGCTGGTCGCCCCGCGCGACGGCGTGGCGATTTTTGATGATGTCAGCGATCTTACCGGCCGTCCGGTGGCGGTCGGTGAGAAAATAATGCTGGTGGCCGATCCGGCGGACAGCGAACTGGAGATCCAGCTGCCCGCCGCCGACGCCATCGCGCTGGCACCGGGTGCCGACGTGCGGCTGTTCCTCAACGTCGCGCCGGATAAATCGGTGGCCGCAACGCTACAGCAGACCGGCTACCGGGCGGCGCTGACGGCGGAAAATATTATGGCCTACCGGCTGCGCGCCGGATTCAGCCAACCGGATCCGCTGCTGCGCGTTGGGCTGAAGGGCAGTGCGAAAATCTACGGCGAACGCACGGTACTGATTGCCTGGCTGCTGCGTAAGCCGTGGTCGGCGATGCGCGTCTGGCTGGGAGTATAACCGTGGGGGCTTCTGTAAACGGCACTGCGCCGGGTTCCCACCAGGATTCTGAGGCTGCTCTGGCTGCCCGGGGCGTGACGGCTTCCGGCGTTGAGTCGCTGCTGCATTCCGGCGGGGCTTCGGCGGCACGTTCTGCCGTGAATTCAGCACCTTTACCGCCGCTGCGCGAAGAGTTAATTCTGCATCGCGGCCCGGCGAACTGGGACGGTTCCCCCAGCTGGACGCTGGAAGATCCGCAGCGCGGGCGCTTTTTCCGCCTCGGCTGGCTGGAGATGGCGCTGCTGTCGCGCTGGTCGCTGGGCGATCGTCAGAGGCTGATTGCCGAAGTGAATCAGCGGCTGCCGCTGGAGATCGGCGACGAGGACGTGGAGAACTTCAGCCGCTTCCTGCAGTTTCATTCCCTGACCCGGCCCGAGGGCGAAGCCGCGCTGAAGCAGTTCCTCAATCAGCAGCAGCAGAGCCGCAGCGTCTGGTGGCGCTGGCTGCTGCATAACTATCTGTTTATGCGCATTCCGTTACTGCATCCGCACCGTATGCTGCAACGGCTGCTGCCGCACGTAGAGCTGTTCTATCGGCGACCGTTCTGGCTGGCGACCCTGGCCGCCGGGGCCTGCGGGCTGCTGTTCGCCAGCCGCCAGTGGCAAACCTTTCTGCATACCTTCCTGCACTTCTTCACCCTCGAGGGGGCGCTGCTGGCCGGGGGGACGCTGGTGGCGACCAAGTGCCTGCACGAGCTGGGGCATGCCTTTACCTGCACCCGCTACGGCGCGCGCGTCTCTACGCTGGGGGTGGCACTGCTGGTGCTGATGCCGGTGCTGTACACCGATACTTCGGCGTCGTGGAAACTGCCGAAGCGCCGCCAGCGGCTGGCGATAGGGGCTTCCGGCATGCTGGTGGAGCTGGCGCTGGCGGCCTGGGCGACGCTGGCGTGGAGCTTCCTGCCGGACGGCATGTGGCGCAGCGCGGCGTTTATGCTGGCGACCACCACCTGGATAATGACCCTGCTGATCAACCTCAGCCCGCTGATGCGCTTTGACGGCTACTTCCTGCTCTCCGATGCGCTGGGTGTGCCGAATTTGCAGGCGCGCGGCTTTGCGCTGGCCCGCTGGCGGCTGCGCGAATGGCTGTTCGGGCTCGGCGATGCCCCGCCCGAGCAGTGGCCGGACTGGCTGCGGCGCACGCTGCTGAGCTACGCCTTCGCCACCTGGGTGTATCGCCTGTTTCTGTTTACCGGTATTGCGCTGCTGGTTTATCACATGGCGTTTAAGCTGCTTGGCATGGCGCTGTTCGCGGTGGAAATTGGCTGGTTTATCCTGCTGCCGATCTGGCAGGAGCTGCGTGAATGGACCAAACGACGTAAGGATTATCGAATGAATCGTCATCTTGGGGTGACCCTGGCGGGGGTCACACTGGCTTTGCTGGCGCTGATCGTGCCGTGGCAGCGCACCGTTACCGCTCCGGCGCTGCTGCGTGCCGCCGAGCAGCACAGTTTTTACATGCCGCTGGCCGGACGGGTTGGGGAGATCCTAGTGAAACCCGGACAGCAGGTGAAGATCGGGGAGCCGCTGTTTATCCTGCAGGCCGACGGTGAGTCGCACCAGCGCCAGCAGCTGGAAAAGCAGGTGGCCACCCTCAACTGGCAGCAGCAGTATCAGTTAATGAATCGCCGTGCAGCGCAGAACCATCAGCGTGTGCGGCAGGAGCGTGAAGCCGCAAATCAGCGGCTCCAGGTACTGGAACAGCAGCAGCAGGCGCTGACCGTGCGCGCCCCGGCCGAAGGTGTGATGGTGGATCAGATGCTGCCGCTCACGCCGGGCGAATGGCTGCCTGCGGGAGAATGGCTTGGTACGCTGATCGGTCCTCAGGGCGGCGTGGTGGAAGCGTTAGTGTCCGAACAGGACTGGCGGCGGCTGAAGGTGGGCGACAGCGGCACCTTCTATCCACGCGATGCCTCCCGCGCGGCCAGTGAGATTACCGTGGTGGATATAGAACATGCGGCGCTGGTGGACATGAAGCCGCTGGCGGAACTGGCTTCGGTCTACGGCGGCCCGGTGGCGACGCTGAGCGACGCGCAGCGCAGGCTGATGCCGGAACAGGCGGTGTATCGCGTGGTCCTGAAACTGCCTGCCGACAGCCCGGCACCACAACAGGTACTGAGCGGCACGGTATCGCTGAAGGGGGAATCACAAAGTCTGGCGGTCAAACTGTGGCAGCGGGTACATGCGGTATTGATACGCGAGCTGTCGTTTTAATCAATCCGGCGCGTTGTCCAATGATAACGTGCCGGATCGTTAACGATAATTAGTTAGCCCACACATAAAGGCAGGGAATGATAACCAGCAGGACTGCCAGTATAAACTGCGTAACGCATTCACTAATAATTGCCGTGTAACCGTATTTGCCAAAGTATTCCATCACGCCAAAGCCGGCAAGACAGAAAATAAAGATGCCAATCAGTTTGGCGGTACAGATGGTGTAGCCTGGAGGGAAAATGGGAGTAAGGGTGGCGGCGAACAGGCCAACCAACATTCCCAGCCCTGTAATCGTAAACACCTTGCCTGTATTAATGATAGGAAAGATAACATAGTGAAAGAACCAATTTTTAATCAGGGGGATTCCGCCATTCGGACCCGTTGCCATCATTCTGAACACAGTCAGCATTCCGCCAGCTGTCGCTAGAATCATTATTGTGTCGGGCGCAAAGTTCTCAAAGAATACGCTGAAAAATTTTTTATTCATCAGCCCGTCATTATTAAACCTGATACCCAGCTGAAGTAAAAAACTTAAGACGATATAAAAAACGCTGCCGCGAACTGTTTGACCCGCTATTGTTAAAAGAAACCTGACTATACGATGGCTGTTTTGGGGTTTATCGGTACCAGAGACCTCAGTGGTCATGCGTGCAATCCATTTTGTTTGTGGTTTTATTGGTAAGTAAATCTTACATTTTCTTGACCTTTTTGCAAAAAAATTATGAGCGCGGTGGATACACAAAGAGAGAGGTGGAACCAGATAAGCTCTGGGTTGGGGAAAGCGCCGTTATCGAATATTTTATTTTCGGTATAGTTGGCGACCGGAGGTTACTGCGTGGTTGATCGACTTGCTGTATCGCTATTGTTTGAATACGGCCCCGATTAATAAACCCGGAACCGTATGATCGCCGAGTGGTGGTTTAAATAATCGAGCAAAGATAGGCATTGCCCTGGAAATAGCTGCCGTCCGCTTTTTTCGCATGCGGATGATAGCCAATCGCCGCGCCTTTATGCTGTGCCGCACATTTCACATCGCCTTCATGCTGCAGATTTGATGGCACTTTGCCGAACAGCGTGGCGTCGTTCCATAACTGTGTTTTTCCTGAAGCCTGGAGCTGTGGCGGCGTAGCGGACGGTTTCTCGCTTGGGCTAAGCGAAATACAGCCGGTGGAGAGCAGGGGAATAACGGTGAGTAAAATTGCTGCTGTTATCTTTGCCATAATAAATACCCTGGTTGGAGTTGGACTTTTTGTCTTTTATAAAAAGAAGAGTCTGATAGTGATAAATCGCGCTAATTAAATCCGGTGTATTAACGCAAGATCGTCTACGCTCAGATGGCGTATTATTTTTAACCATCTTTTCGATGGGGTTTACGGCAGGAATCTACACCTGAAAAGGATGAAAGGCAACGGGGGTTACGCGACGTAGATCTTAAATTTACTATTATTTTTCAGTGGGATAATGGGTGCTAAAATGAAATTTCTAATTGATTGGTGACGTTTGTTCTAAGTTTGAATTTTGTTTGATAAATAATATTACAGATTTATTAAATAAAGGGATTTGCTCAGGGTCGACAATTAATCAAGCCTTCTGATTAATAAATGAATCATCCGTTTCGTCCAGTGCATGCGTTGACATCAAATCTGAATAAAAGCGCAGTTATGGCTGGTAGTAACACTACGGTACTTTTTATTATCATTCCCATCCCACCGGGCTGAGTTACCCTCAAGGCATCTGCATCGATTGGCAAAATGGCATGAGTTTGCTGATAAAAGAGTTATCGCGAAACATCGTTGCTTTTGGCAGGTAATGAAAAGTTCGCTGCGGCTGGCGGCCTGCAATGTCGCCTTTGGTCTGCCAATAAACCAACCTCGTTTATGTGGATGTTTTAACGCAGGATCTTTTCAACCCCGCACTAGAAATATCCTAAAACCTGCGTAATAATCCCCGACCAACTGACCAGCAGCGCAGACTGATGGCACAGGATCGTTGTGTATTTCAGTATTTTTCTTTACCTTCCGGGACTCGATCTTATGGCCGATAAAGGCAAGGATCTCGCAGCGCTGTATCTTTCCGAACGTAAACGTCTGGAGCGCCAGATAGACCGCAAAGTGGGCTGTCGCAGCACGGCCAGCGATCTGGTGCAGGATATTTTTCTGCGGCTGTGGGAAAAGGCCGTCGAGTGGAAAGGCGATTCCGCTGCCTATCTGAGCCGCTGCGCGCGCAATGCCGCCATCGATCATCTGCGCGCTGAGAAAACCCGCGAAGCGTATTTGCAGGGCGAGCTGCCGGAGCCGTTTTCCGAGCCGCCGCTGTCGCCGCACGAGATCCTGGCCGCCCAACAGAACATTCGCCATATCGATGAGGTGCTGGCCTCGCTGCCGGAAAAAACACGCCATATTTTTCTGCTAAACCGGGTACACGGACGCAGTTTTTCTGAGATTGCCGGGGTGATGGGGATATCATCGCGCGCGGTGGCAAAGCATATGGCACGCGCGGTTGCCGCCTTAGAGCTATCCGCGACGGGAGTGAACAATGTCGATTAAACCTGAATCACACGCAGCAGTGCGTGCCGAAGCTCGCCGCTGGTTTCTGGCGATGCAAGACGGCCCGTCGCGCCGTCAGCTGGCCGCCTGCGATAAGTGGCGGCGGGCGCATCCGGCGCACGAAGAAGCCTGGCTGGCGATTGAGTCCGTCTGGCAGGATACCGCCGCACCGAGCCAGCAGCTGGCGGAAAAAGAGGCCGACGTGCTGTCCGGCTATCTGGCAGCGATGGCTAAAAACCGTGCGCGAAAGGCGACGCATCGCCGCGCGGGTTCTGCCGCTGCGCTGTGCGTCACGCTGGTGATGCTGGCCGGTCTGTGGCTGCAAAATCCGTCGTGGGTGCAGAATTTGTCTGCCGATCGGGTGGCGGCAAAAGGCGAGCGGCGCGAGGTGCTGCTGGCCGACGGCTCGAAGGTGCTGCTGGATGCCGACAGCGCCTTCAGCGTCGATTTCACCCCGGACGTGCGCCGCATTCATCTGCTGCGCGGCGGCGCGTTTTTCGACGTGGTGTCTTCAAAAACGCCGTTCATTGTGGATACTCCTGCGGGCAGCGTCCGCGTTCTGGGGACGCAGTTTGACGTGCGCCTGCAGGAGAGCGGCGGCGTGGTGACGCTGGCGCGCGGCAGCGTGGCGGTCAGCAGCGAGGGGCAGTCGCAGCCGACGATGATTAAACCCGGTCAGCAGGTTGCGTTTAGTCCGCAGGGGGTGGCAGCCCCGGCCAGCGTCAACGTTCAGGATGCGATGGCGTGGCACGGCGGTCGCTATATTTTCTATCGCGCGCGTCTGGGCGATGTGATGCGCGAGGTGGAACGCTATCGGCCTGGTCGCGTGCTGATGCCTTCTTCTGCGCTGGCGGATCAGCGGGTGACCGGCAGTTTCTCCCTGGCCGACACCGACAAAGCGCTGGATTCGTTACAGGCCAGCGTCGGCTTCCGTATGCGCAAGGTGACTGATTATCTGGTCATTATTACGCAATAAAAGCGTCTTATTTTCAGCTGGTTATGAGTTTTTTATAAAAAAGTGTCTTTTTCAGGTTCAGTGGTGCGCCTGCTGATGCGTGATCGTAGTGATAGTGAAAATGATAATAAATGTTATTTTCGTTTAATTACGATCGTCTTATCAGATATGGGGCACGTTAATGAACAACAAGAAAGTTCGTCGCGCAGGCTATGCATTAGCCTCGGCACTGCTGGCAGGCGCAGGCGCAACGGGTATGGCGGTGGCCGCCGTACAGCAACCTCAGGTTCAACAGTTCAGTTTTACGATTCCGGCAAAACCGGTCACCCAGGCCGTCAATGAGATTGGCCGGATTGCCGGTCTTTCCGTGGTATTCCGTGAAGATACGGCGATTGAGGTGACGGGCCGACCGGTACAGGGCCGGATGAGCGTCGAGCAGGCGCTGACCACTCTGCTGAACGGTACGGGACTGGGCTACCGCTTCAGCAACGACAGCACCGTGCAGATTTACCGGTTGCCGCCGGACACGGCCGCTAACGCCAGTACGATGGTGGTCAGAGCCTCGGATAACGGCAGGCTCGGGCCGGTGACCGGCTATGTCGCCAGCAACAGCACCGCCGGGACCAAAACCAACACCCCGCTGATGAAAAATCCGCAGTCGGTCAGCGTGATTACCCGCGATCAGGTGGATGTGCAGGGCGCACAGAGCCTGACACAGGCGCTGCGCTATTCGGCGGGGGTATCGGCGGAAGTGCGCGGGTCGGCATCACGCTACGATCTGCCCTATATCCGCGGCTTTGGATCGCCAACCGACGGTAACCAGTATCTGGACGGTCTGCGCCTGCTGCGCGGCGGCGGCTATGTGATCCCGCAGATTGAAACCTTCGGCATTGAGCGCATTGAGTTCCTCAAGGGGCCTTCATCGACGCTGTACGGTGGCGTGAATCCCGGCGGACTGATTAATGCAGTCTCTAAAGTGCCCTCCAGCGAAGCGCAGAACTCGGTGGAAATGCTGTACGGCAGCCACAAGCGTATGCAGCTGGGGCTGGATTCCACCGGGCCGCTGGCCGACGATAACTCCCTGCTGTACCGGGTCATTGCCCTTGGTCGTAAATCGAATACTCAGGTGGTGAACACGAAAGAAGAACGATTGTTCGTTGCGCCGTCGCTGACCTGGATACCCGATGCCGATACTTCCTTTACCCTCAATATGAGTTATCAGCGCGATCCGGAAGGGGGCTACTACGGCGTTCTGCCGACGGTGGGCAGCCTGTGGTCCAGCCCGGCTGGGCCGATCGCGCGTAATTTTAACGACGGCGACCCGGCATACGACGAGTTCAGCCGCACGCAAACGGCGGTGGGCTGGCAGTTCGAACACCGTTTCAACGACACCTGGACAGTGCGCCACAATCTGCGCTACCTCGATCTGACTACCGTGACCAAAAGCATCGGGACCGCCGCGCTGGCCGCCGACGGGCATACCATTTCCCGCTATGCCTTGGGCACCGATGAATCGCTGCGGGGGATAACGTCCGATCTGCAACTGCAGGCGGAGTTTGATACCGGGCGCTTCTCGCATACCACCGTGGCCGGGTTCGACTATCAGGAATCTTCATGGCGGCAGATCCGCGACTACGGCGCGGCACCGTCGATTGACTATCTCAACCCGGTTTACGGCGTGGCGACCAACCTGGCGCTGGCACCGATCACCAATCAGAAACAGCACATCACCCAGGCCGGGTATTATTTGCAGGATCAAATTGAGCTGGATAACTGGACGCTGGTGGCGGGCGGGCGCTACGACACCGCGCGTACCCGTACCGATAACTATCTCAGCGCCTCGCACGGCGTTCAGGATGATGAAGCGTTCAGCGGCAAGATCGGTCTGATTTACAACTTTGATAACGGCATTGCGCCGTATGCCAGCTATTCCACCTCATTCCTGCCGGTGACCGGCACCGGCAGCAACGGCAACGCCTTTAAACCCAATACTGCGCAGCAGCGTGAGGTTGGCGTCAAGTACCAGCCGACCGGACTGGATGCGCTGTTTACCCTGGCCTGGTTCGATATTACCCAGAAAAACGTGGTGACCTACGCCAACGCGCTTACCTCCTATCAGACCGGGGAGCAGCGTTCGCGCGGGGTGGAGTTTGAAACCAAAATGGCGGTAACCGACAGCATCAATGTGACCGGTGCCTTCACCTATACCAAAGCCGAAGTCACCAAAAGCCTGGCGGTTGATGCCGGTCAGCGGCCAATCGGCATCCCGGATTACACCGCTTCGCTGTGGGCCGATTACACCTTCCGCAGCGGTCTGATGCAGGGGTTGACCGTTGGCGGCGGCGGGCGCTACGTGGGGGAAACGGTGGGGGGCTATTCACCGAATGTGTACAGCGCCAGCGCCGTTCGCCTGGATGCGCCGGGGTATACGGTGTTTGATTCGGCAATTGGCTACGACTTCGGCAAGCGGTTTGGCAACCTCGATGGCTTAAGTACCCGGGTGAGCGTCAACAATCTTTTCGATAAAAGCTATGTCACCTGTCTGTCCAACAACTTCTGTAACTACGGTAACGAACGTGTGGTGAACGTGTCCGTGAACTATCGCTGGTGAGGCCGATGAGCGTAATGGAGCAAAATACGCATCGGGCACACACCGGTAGCGGGCAGCTGGCGGTGCTGCTGGCCATCAGCGCGCTGTATATCGGCTTCGGTATGACCATGGGGCTGATCCAGGGCGGATTCCCGGCCATTATGCGGGCGCAGGGAATGAGTCTGGGGGCGGTAGGCTGGCTGTATGCGCTGTACCTGCCGCTGGGCGTGGCGTTTCTGTGGTCGCCGCTGGTCGACCGCTGGCGGCCGCCGTTTCTGGCGGTGGAGCTGGCGTGGATTGTGCCAATGCAGCTGGCTTCCGCGCTGGTGGTGGCCGCCGTGGCGCTGATGCAGGGGGCCGATCTGCGCCTGCTGTTTGCGATGGGGTTGTTTGTCGCCTTTGCGATGGCGACGATGGATATTGCACTGGACGCGCTGGCGGTGGAGCGCATTGATCCGACCTGGCGACCACGTGCGGCGGCCTGCAAGCTGGCGGCGCTTTCCATCGGCGCGATGATCGGCGGCGGGGCGTTTGTTGCCCTGTTCCAGCGCTTCGGCTGGGCCACCATCTTCCTGTGCTATGCCGCCAGTCTGCTGCTGCTGATTGTGCCGATGCTGCTGGTCAGCAGAGCAAAGTCGCCGGTGGCTACGCCGTCCGTCGCACCGCAGCAGCAGAAAGCCAGCTTCCGCCGACTGCTGCGCAATTCGTTCCAGCGCAGGCGGCTGGTGCTGCTGACGCTGACCTGCTGCGTGATCTTCCCGCTGTCGGCACTGAACCGCTTAATGCTGATCGATATGCAGGTATCGATGGACGTCATCGGCGGCGTGGTGGGCACGCTGGGGCCGGTCACCATGCTGATGACCGCCGGGATCGCCGCGCCGCTGATGCACCGTTTCGGTTTGTCGCGGGCGATCTGGCTGTTTACCGCTCTGGGGATCGTCGCCCTGGCGGCAATGGCGGCAGGCTATCTGCTGGCGCTGCCGTGGCTGGCGATAGCCGGTGCGGTCACCATGGGCGCGGCGGTCAGCGGAATTTATGTTGTGCTCAGCGCCCGCATCCTCGGCTGGTCGCGCGGGGAACAGCCCGCGACCGACTACGCCACGTTTTACGGCGTCGGGCGCTTTGTCAGTACGCTGGCCACCATCGCTTTTGCGCAGATGGTCGCGCTGATCAGCTGGCCGCTGTTTTACCTGTGCGGCGCACTGGCGCTGCTGACCGTAGTGGCATTACTGCGCCGTTCCGTAGAAGAAAAGGAAACAGAACATGCATGACAAGAGCGTTTACACCGGCGCACAGCCGGATGCCGAAATTTTTGATATCAGCCACTGGCCGATTGTGTTTATCCGCTTTCCGCAGCTGGGTATGCCGGACCGAACCAACCGTCTGCTGAACGGCCTGACCGACTTTCTGCTACAGCAGCAGCGTGTGGTGTTTGTCTGGATACCCGCGCGGCACGGACACGAGCGCGAGCCGCATGAAGAAGAGAAGCAGTCCACCCGCTGGATGAAACAGTATAAAACCGAGCTGCGCCACTGGTGTGCGGGCTACGTTTATCTGACCACCGACGAGGAGGTGCGCGCCAGCCTGAGCACGCTGTTCCCGAAACTGAAGAAGATTATGCCGTTCCCGAAAACGCTGGCGGATGACCCGGAAGATGCCTGTAAGAAGGCGCGCGAGTTTCTGGCTTTGCCGGTGCAATAAGCTCCGCCGGGCCTGAAGCAGGCAGTCCGGCGGCAGTCATTGCCGCCGGACTGGCGCGTGGAGCGAGTATTTATCCTCAGGGACTCGCGGGCGACTTTACCAGGTCATTGCTCCGTCACCCACTTAGCCCTTCAACCTTCAGCTTTTCAGTTCGCGCAGATATTTATAAACGGTGGTGCGCCCCAGCGACAGCACGCTGGCGATGTAATCTGCCGAGTTTTTTGCCCGGAACGCCCCTTCCTTATGCAGATCCATCACCAGATCCTTTTTCTGTCCGCGGGTCAGCGCGCTCAGCGAGGTGTTTTCACGCCGAATCCAGTCGTGCAGGAAGGTGTTGATTTTCTCCTGCCAGTCGTCGCGGAACAGTGCTTCCGGCTGCGGCTGCAGGCGGGTGACGGACAAAAACAGCTCCAGGGCGTTGCGCGCTTCTTCAAAGGGCGCGGTGCTGAAGTTAATGCACAGCAGATAACCGGGATCGGTTTCATTCCCCGTGGCGATGGTCACCGAACGCATCTTTTTGCCGTCCCAGTTCAGCTTCTCGTAAGGCCCGGTGACGGCGGCCAGCGTCTGGCCTTCAAACTCATCCAGCCCGGCATCATCGCCGATATTGCGCTGCGACAGGTTATTGGCGATATAGGCCACTTTGCCTGCGGCCACGTCGTGGATAACCACCTCAACGCTGGGAAAGAACAGCGCAGCGATGCCGTCCGCCATTGATTTTAGCAGCGGGAAGGGCGTTTTTTCGCTGAGCGTTACGTTTGCCACTGTGTTGTCCTCTTAGTTCTGCGGGCGCCAATCATAGCCGATTTCTGCCGCGCGCTGTTCGCTTCTGCCGTTCTGTTTTACGCAATCAGATTTTCATTGTAAACAAAAAGTGCATGATGTACTTTTTAGTTCACTTTAATTCTCGATTATCGAGCCGAGGGGATAAGAAGGAAGCAAAATGACACCGACGGCGATTCCGATTGTGACGGCTGAACAGACGGCCGCGCTGCTGAAAAATATTGATGTGATGGCGGCGCTGCGCCGGGTATTCACTCACCTTGCGCGCGGTGAAGCGGTACAGCCTGCGCAGAAAGTGGTGCTGCTGCCCGATCGCAAAGGGGATTTTATTAATTATTTCGGCGTGGATATGCCACAGCAGCGGCTGGGGGTGAAGATCTCCCCGTATCTGGTGACGCCCGATAAACCGCTGATTACCGCCTGGACGCTGCTGATGTCGACAGAAACCGGCATGCCGCTGCTGCTGTGCGATGCCTCGCTGCTGACGGTTGAACGCACGGCGGCCACCACCGCGTTGGCGGTGGATTTGCTGGCCCCGGCTGAGGCGCGGATCCTTACGCTGATCGGCAGCGGTGCGGTTGGCCGCGCCCATCTGCGCCACGTGCTGGCGCTGCGCGACTGGCAGGAAATTCGCGTTTTCTACAGGAATTCTGCACCGAGCGTGGAAGATCTCAACCGGGAGCTGGGGATGGCGGATAGGCGGCTGAAAGTCTTCACCCGTGTGGAAGATGCGATGGAGAATACCGATGTACTGATGCTGTGTACCTCTTCCGCCACGCCGGTGGTCGATACGGCGCTGCTGACGCGGCCGTGCCTGATTACTTCCATCAGCACCAACGCGCCGGGCGCGCACGAGATCCCGCCGGTGGCGCTGAATGCGATGGACGTGTACTGCGATTATCGCCAGACCACGCCGGGCTCCGCCGGTGAAATGGCGATCGCGGAGGCGGAGCACGGCTGGAACAGTGCGGATATTCGCGGCGACCTGCCGGAACTGGTGACTCAGGCCGCGGCTAAACCCGATTACTCACGGCACGTTTACTTCCGCTCCCTCGGGCTGGGGCTGGAAGATATCGCTATCGCCGATGCGATGCTGACTTATCTTAACCAACAGGATAAATAACATGAAAATCAGACCTTTTGGCGTTGAACAGTGGATGAACGAGTGGGAAAACCACTGCGAGTACAACCTGGCGGAAACCTGCGTGGAGTCGCTGACCATGCGGCAGCTGCTGGCGATGTCGGGCGATACCGCTGCGGTGCTGGATGAGATGCTGAACATCAAAATGACCTACGGGGCTATCACCGGCTCCGAGCGGCTGCGCCGGGTGATTTCGATGCAGTACCGGGCGCAGTCGGCGGACAATATCCTGATTGCCCACGGCGCTATCGGTGCCAACGCGCTGATTTATCAGGCGCTGGTGGAGCCGGGCGATACGGTGATTTCCGTGCTGCCGACCTACCAGCAGCACTACTCGATCCCCGCCAGCCTCGGCGCGGAAGTAAAGATCCTGCCGCTGCGCGAGGAGAACGGCTTTCTACCGGATGTCGCCGAGCTGAAGTCGCTGATTGATGATAAAACCCGGTTGATCGCCATCAATAACCCGAATAACCCCACCGGCGCGCTGATGGATGAAGCGCTGCTGAAGGATATTGTGGCGGTGGCGCGGGAGGCCGGGGCCTGGCTGCTGTGTGATGAAGTGTATCGCGGCACCAATCAGGTCGGCGACGGCTATAGCGCGGCGGTGGCCGATCTGTACGAGAAGGGCATCAGCACCGCCAGCATGTCAAAAACTTACTCGCTGGCGGGCCTGCGCCTCGGCTGGATGGCTGGCCCGGAATCGCTGCTGAAGGCGGTAGAGATCCACCGCGATTACACCACGGTCAGCGTTGGCGTGCTGGATGACTACTTCGCCACCATCGCGCTGGAAAATCGCGATAAAATCCTCAGCCGTAACCAGACGATGCTGCGCAATAATTTGCAGCTGCTGGATGAATGGGTGAGCCGCGAGCCGCTGATCGACTATATCAAGCCGCAGGCCGGTACTACTGCGCTGCTGAAATACCATTTGCCGCTGGGTTCCCGCCAGTTTTGTATCGGTCTGCTGGAGCGCTACGGGGTGATGTTCACCCCCGGCGAGGCGATGGATATGGAGGGCTATGTGCGTATCGGCTTTGCCAATAACGGCGAGGTGATGAAAAAAGGCCTGGCCCGGGTCAGCCAGTATCTGCGCGAACTGCAGGACGAGCTGAGATAATTTGCGGCAGGTGGGTGCGAGAGGCGCTTACCTGCTATTTTCTTTGGCGACTTATGGTATAAATTCAACACTAAAATAAAGAAAAGGTAAGTGTTATGTCGTCGCAGAAGTTGGCCAACAGAGTTAAAGACCTTCAGTCATCGGCAATCCGTGAGCTGTTAAAGCACAGCAAGATGGAAGGTGTGATCTCGTTGGGCGGAGGAATACCGAATCCGGATCTGTTCGATACGGAAGGCCTGAGAATCGCTATGGACCGCGTGCTGACTGAAGACGGTCACAATGCGTTTCAGTACGGTCTGAGCGAGGGTGACCCAAAATTACGTGAAGCGATCTGCCAGATTTCGGCGGAGCGCGGCATTCAGTGCACGCCGGACGATGTGGTTATCACCTCCGGTTCGCAGCAGTCGCTGGATATTGTGGCGCGGGCAATCATCAATCCCGGTGATGTGATTGTGGTTGAGCGTCCTACCTACCTGGCGGCGCTCCAGGTGTTTCAGCTGGCCGAAGCCGAGTTGAAATCGGTGGGCACCGACGGCGAAGGGATGATTGTTGACGAGCTGGAAGAGCTGGTTAAACAGACCCCGATTAAAGCCGTTTACATCGTGCCGACCTTCGGCAACCCGGGCGGCGTGACGCTGACCGATGCCCGTCGTCAGCAGCTGGTGGCACTGGCCGCTCGCTATGACTTCCTGATTTTCGAAGACGACCCGTACAGCGAAATCAACTTCTCCGGCGAAACGTTCCGCACGCTGAAGTCCCACGCGCAGGCGATTGGCGTTGGCGAGCAGGTGATCTACACCTCAACGTTTTCCAAGATCCTGGCCCCGGGCGCACGCGTGGGCTGGATCACTCTGCCATCGTGG
Organism: Erwinia sp. S43; assembly: GCF_016624745.1. Classification (NCBI taxonomy): domain Bacteria; kingdom Pseudomonadati; phylum Pseudomonadota; class Gammaproteobacteria; order Enterobacterales; family Erwiniaceae; genus Erwinia; species Erwinia sp. S43. Next base: position 53,651 of record NZ_JACVTX010000022.1, read on the forward strand.
TTGAAACAGCAGGCGGTGATCCTCAAGCAGGCTACCGATCTGCACACCAGTTCGCTGTCGCAGGCGCTGACCCGCCACTATCTGGAAAGCGGCCGTCTGCGTCCGCAGATTGCGTTAATCAGCAAGGCCTATCAGCAGAAGTGTGATGCGCTGGTGTCGGCGCTGCAAAACGAGCTGGGCGATCGCATTCGCTTCCACCGTCCGCAGGGCGGGATGTTCCTGTGGGCCACCTTTACCGAGGCGTTTAACACCACGGAGTGGCTGAAAACCACCCTGAATAACGGCGTAGTCTACGTTCCCGGTGAGTTCTTCTACTGTGACCGCCCAGATACCTCAACGCTGCGCCTGTCCTATTCGACCGTGTCCGAAGCCAACCTGGCCGAAGCGGCAAGAAGGCTGAAGGCCTCGCTGCCGCAGTAATCGCTCAGCTTATTCATCTGGCCCTTTTGCAAGGGCCATTTTTTTGTGCCTTACGTTAACTTAGCGCTGCCAGAGTTTTTTGCTGGCGATATCTGCCCCGGCGCGCAGCGCGCGGAATTTCTCGCGCACCACCGTCGGATGCACTTCGGGTTTGTAGGTGGCCTGGGAGGAGAAGCCGCAGTCGGCACCGGCGATCACATTCTCGCGGCCCACGCGCTCGGCGAAGCGCACCAGACGCTCGGCGATCAGCTCCGGGTGCTCAACGGTGTTGCTGGCGTGGCAGATCACGCCCGGGATCAGTCGTTTGCCCTGCGGCAGCTTCACCTGCTCCCAGATATGGTATTCGTGTTCATGGCGCACGTTACCCGCTTCAAAGGAGTAATCCGCCACGTTGATATTCAGCATATAGCGCACGAATTCAATAAACGGCACGTCGTGAATGCGCGGGCCTTCATTGATGCTGTAGCAGGTGTGGTAGCGGATTTTTTCCGCCGGGATGCCGCGCAGCGCGTGGTTAAGGATCTCCACGTATTCATTGGCTTTGGCGATAATCTGCGCGTTGTTCAGCTGCGGATCGGCAAAAAGATCCGGCAGGAACGGGTCGTCAATTTGCAGGCCAAAACCGGCGTCGATAATCGCCTTGTACTCCACGCGCAGCGCTTCCGCTACCGCTGACAGATAGTCGCCTTCCGTTTTATAAAACTCGTTACTGCCCACGCCGGTCGGCGCGACCGACGGCACAAACGCGCCAAATGCACCGGCAGATTTCGCTGCATCGGCCAGGTTGGTCAAGTCGCGCTGTAGCTGTGCCACGCCGTGATAGGCAATCGGCCCGGTGCAGGCGACCGGTACAAACGGCACCAGATTACCGCCGAGCATCGCTTCACCAAAATACTGTTTATAGTACTCAGGGAAGGCATTCACTTCGGCATCAAAGGCGGTGTAGCGCTGGCCCGGGCGCGGATCGAACCCGCTCATTCGGTCGCGAACGTAGGCAAAGAAGCCCACTTTAGACATTTCACCGTCGGCCACGATATCAATACCGTCGGCGACCTGCTGCTGAACGGACTCAAACACCGCATCGCGGATATGACTTTCCAGTTCGGCATGGTTATCCGCGCCCTGGATGTTGGCCTTCATCACGTCCAGCAGTTGGACCGGACGGGCCAGGCTGCCCACGTGGGTGGTTAAAATACGGTTTTCGGCTGACACTGCGTTCTCCCTGGAGGATTGAATCGGTAAGGTTAACCGCCGTGGTTCCGGCGGTTTTTTGTGGCTATACCTGAATACAATCCGGCGAAAGTGTCAATTGAATCATTGGGTAATAATTGCGCATGGGAATAGTGCCAGAAGGTTATGGCTGACTCTGTCGTTGAATCCTGACCCTGCCTTCAGCACTGCGACTTTAATTTCTCTGCGGTGGCGGCCTTTAACCAGCGCTGAAAGGTCGGGCACTCTGCATGGCTGGCGGCCGGGCATTCCGCCACGTGGCGCAGCCCCTTGCTCATTGCCTGCAGGCGACGGACGGTGGCATCAATCTCATCGGCCCGGGTCAGTAACACCGCCCGGTCAACCTGCGGTTCACCGCCGGGAGACAGCATGCTGCGGATCTCATCCAGCGAAAGTCCCCCTGCCTGGCCCAGGGCAATCAGCGCCAGCTGGTCCAGCACGTCTGCGGCAAAGTGACGCCGTGCTCCTTCGGGACTGATTGCGCGGATCAGGCCCATTTTCTGATAGTAGCGCAGCGTGGAGGCGGGCACCCCTGAACGCCGGGCAATCTCGGAGATATCCATCGTGAGCCTCTTGACTTGAAGTTAACTTTAACTTCTATCATGCCTGCAACCGTTAAAATGAGAAAGAGGAACAGGCTGTGATGGGCATTTTTGATGAGGCGATAAAAATTATTCTGGTGGGGACAGGCGCAACGCTGGTGATGGACATCTGGTCTTCGATCCTGAAACGGCTGGGGCACCCCACTCTGGATTATGCACTGGTCGGTCGCTGGGTCGGCCACATGCTACACGGACGGTTTGCGCACGAGGCGATCGGCCGCGCGTCGCCGATTGCGGGGGAGCGCTGGATGGGCTGGATGATTCATTATGCCACCGGCGTGCTGTTCGCGGCTCTGCTGGTGGCTTTCACCGGCAGCGGCTGGCTGGCGAACCCGACCTTATTGCCTGCCTTATCCGTTGGTGTAGCAACCGTTGCATTTCCGCTGTTTATTATGCAGCCCGCGATGGGCGCTGGATTTGCCGCGTCGCGCACGCCCACACCGATGAAAAACCGCCTGCGCAGCCTGGCAACGCATGCGGTCTTCGGCTGCGGGATGTATCTGGCTGCGGTGTGCTTGTTGGGATTTTGGAGAGGGTGAAGGCTGGGAAATTCGTATCGCAGGCCAGCGTCTGAAAGATGCTGGCCTGTATCAGGTTATTACTGCCCGCAGATTGTGTTCCGGGATGTTTGTTTTGAGCGAGAAACGGACATTCAGAATGTGTATTTCAGTCTTTGACTTCCCCTTCCTTGAGTTGAGTACAACTGTCACACTTCTCAGTTAAAATAAAACAATTTCTATATTTACTCGAATCTGCGGTGATACATGTCCCATATTATCTTCCTCCATGGTGCATCAAGCAGTGGCAAGACATCGATTGCCAGACAGTTACAAGCAAAAGTGGGGATCCCATATTGGCATATCTCAATTGACCATTTGCGGGATAGTGGGGTACTGCCCATGGAACGCTTTCGAAACGGAGACTTCGACTGGGCGAATGAACGTGATAAGTTTTTTGCAGGGTTCCATGCTTCACTTAAAGCATACGCTGATGCCGGTAACAATCTTATTGTTGAGCATATTCTGGAAAAAGATGAATGGTGGACACATTTAAAAGAGATTCTGACAGGTCATAATATTTTTTTTACAGGTATCCACTGTCCTCCTGACATACTCACAGAAAGAGAACTGGCTCGTGGTGACAGGCCGTTAGGAAGCGCATTAAAAGATTTTCATCATATACATTTAAATAAAACTTACGATCTTGAATTAGATTCAACCGAGAGTATAGAAAGTAACGTTGAATCAATTGTTTTGGCACTGAAGGATAAATATAGAAAACCCGACTTTACTTAATATTAATGGCGATATCGTAGCGCCTTGCCATGGAGAAGCTACGACTCATAATCATCTATTCTCTTCATCACTATGATTTTTGTGACTTAAGTAATATCTGATGTAAGTTGAGTATTCCTCATCCATTGGCACAGGTAATCGGTTAGGGGGGTAGAATTTCAACTGTAGACCTTCAGTGTGGTCGTTACGCAACTCGCCTGACCAGTCGTCTGAAAAATATAAAGCGGTGATGACATTGATCTCGTCTTTGTTGGCAAGAGTGAAACTGTATTCTGTACCTGAGAATGCTTTGATAAAATTAAGGGTATTAATATCAAGGTTAGTTTCTTCTTTAACTTCTCGCACAGCGGTTTCCTCCAAAGATTCGCCGGGTTCCAGCAATCCACCAGGAAGCCCCCAGGTCCCGTCCTTTCGCTGCTGGAGCAATATACAGCCATCATCTCGCGCCAGAATGACATTTGCACCTGCAAGTAATAACATCTTGTGACCAATAATGCTGCGAATTTCTGAAACATAACTCATGGAATTTCCTTGTTAAGGAAGAATAGTAACAAATATATCGAATAGTTATTTCACAATAATCTGACGGCCCGGCTTAGAGTGCGTCCAACCTGGTTTGCCCCAGTCTTGTGCGTTACGTAATCTGATACCACTAGCATGAAGTGATGTCTGCCATATGCTTTTCAGTGGCGTAAGCCTCTCCATTACGCGAAGTATTATGTTCCTTGATGCAAGTTCAGCCGCCAGGTTGGAAATCACACTCAAGCTGGTTGGGATAACATCAGTTCGCGATACCCACATCCCTACTTCTCCTGTGTGTTCGAAACCATTAAGAGGCAGCTCATATCTGTAAATTTTTCCACTATTAAAACGTGACACCCATGCCTGCTCGATGCAGGCGATGGCCGTTGCATGAGGTTCATTGCCTAACCATTTTACAAAATCATCATCGCTTGTTTCAGGTAATGACCAGAACACAATCCGTGGGCACTCGCGCGGGAAAAGATAAAGCAGCTCGTGTACTTCATCGGTAGCCCATATCAGTGACCCATTCAGCCACTCCTGTCCCGCAGGTCGATCAACATGAACCCTTAACGGGCGGGGTTTGAATATAGTGATGTCTGGATTATCGCTAAAATGGAAAAGACGCATTCAAGGCTCCGCTCAAATTCTATCTGACATTCTGATCCATGATGATGAATCCCGAACGTTTCCTTCGTATGAATGACCATGTTTCCAGATTTAAGAAAAACAGCAGTTAGCCTGATGCGTTACTGGATGTGTGATATGCCCGCTCCTGCCAAAGAGCGGGCGCAACCCGCATCCTGCATCGTTCAAAACTCACCTATTGCAAAATAAGGATGCTGGCGGACAGTCCGGCCACTAACTCTATCCCGGCGGGCAAGGTATCTAACTGGATACGCACCGGGACGCGCTGAGCGAGCCGTACCCAGTTAAACGTCGGATTGACATCCGGCAGTCCAAGCGCGCCCGTCTCGTCGTTGCTGTCACCGATCCCACGTCCGATACTCTCGACGTGACCCGAAATGAGCGGGTCAAACCCCATCAGCGAAATCTGCGCGCTGCTGCCAACGCGGATATGACGCAGTTTCGTCTCTTCAAAATAGCCCACCACCCAAAAACTTTTTGCATCGATAATCGCAACTTTTGTTTCTCCCGCCGTGGCATAGTCGCCAGGGCGCAGCCGGAGGTGGGTGACGTAGCCCGTAACGGGTGCGCGAACGGTGGCATGGGATAAATTCAGCTGCGCCAGCTCAAGCGCGGCCAGTGCACCCTGATAATTGGCCGCCGCGATGCTGGCCGCACTTCCCGTTTGCCGGATGTCCTCGCCGGAAATGACGCCTTTGATCAACGCACGTCGCCTGGCGGCATCCTGGCGCATCAGCATCTCATGGCGTTTTGCTTCAACATCGGCCTGTGCGCTGAGCACGGCCAGCTTCAGCCAGTGCGGATCGACAGCATAAAGTACATCACCACGGTTAACCCACTGATTATCGCGGACAGCCACACTGCTCACCGGCCCGGAAACATCCGGTGCAATTTGCACCACATCTGCGCGAACTCGCCCATCCCGGGTCCAGGGTGTTTGCGCATAGTGCTTCCATAAAATAAATGCCAGAACTGATGCCACCGCCACGGCCGTGAATGTCAGTGCGTAACGTGCCAGCAAAGAGAGTAAAGATTTCATGCGAATAACCCCAAAATGGTCAGACCCTGTAAGAGCAGGAAAAAGGTAACGACATACGCCGAAAAATCTATCAGCGGGCGAAAGGGCAGGCGGCGATAAACTCGGCTGAAAGAGAAAAGCGGTACAAGTGAAAGCATGCAGACCAGAGCGGCGAGCGCTGTCACCAGCAGGCCGGGGATAAACACGCCCCCGATATTGATGTCATTTATCATTGGCGGGTTCCTTATCCTGCATCCTTAATGCGCAATGCAGATCGACAAGCCCGTCGACAAACTGGCGCGATTGTTCGTCTGCGGCGGGCAGGCAAAATTCTGCCATTGCCCGAATTTGCTCGCGTAAAGCGTCGATCTGGGTGGTGCAGGTGAGGCAATGCAGCAACTCGTTGATTTCGCAGCCCGCGGGGATGGCGCAGCGGCGCAGGCGCATGACGCAAAGACCAATGCGCAGAAAGTGCAACAGATGATCGAGTGCCAGTGCGGAGGACGGCCCGCTGCGCTGTAAACGCGGCAATAGCAGGGCAGCCCGGTCAATCATCAGATTGGTCCAGTGCGTCTCATTGCCTTTAAAAACGCCGTTCACGCTGCGTCGAATATCGCGCTGGCAAAGTTTCAGCAGGCGTTTAATCGCTGCGTCTGCCTGTACGGTTTGCAGCAGGCTCATGCTGATAACCGCGAAGCCGGTCGCGAAAAATAACGCGACAGCCGTGTTGGCCGCACTGGCGAAGTCGCCGGTGTAGTGCGCACCCAGTTCACATAGCACAGGCAACGTTAACGTTATCCCCATCGCCATAAAGGTTGTTGGCGGCCGCGCCTGGAGCGACCCGGCAAACAGAAAAGCGGGGGCGAAAACGGCCACCAGAACGGGGAAATCGCTGACCTGTGGCAGCAGGGCGAAGCTGTAGACAAGGCTTATCAGTACGCCCCACACGGAGCCGATAATGTATTTCACGATATGCGGGGCTGGCGTATCGAAACTGCCAAACAGCGTGCAGCAAACCCCAAGAATGGATACGGCCGTGCCGCCCTCTGGCCAGGCTGAGAAAATCCAGAGCAGACAGCCACCGAGGATGATAGCGAACGCCCCCAGTGCCGTTCGGCCAGCACTTAAAGGATCGCGATGGAAAACATACCCCTTCACTGCGCTACCTTCCTCCAGCGTGAGGGTGGGTTTTGCGTGACGGATGGCATCCGAAAGGCGCTCACACTGTTGTATAAGGGCGATCAACTCAGCGATATAGCCAACGAAATTCGCCCGCAGCGCGTCCTCAAACGTCAGTGCCTGTGCTGCGTGCGACGCCATCAACTGCGCGCTGCGTTTTTGTAGCGCATCCGCCGCGCTTTTGTGTTTCCCGGTATCGTCGCTGGTAAGCCAGGCCTGAATATCACCCAGCAGCGTCTGTATATCGGCTGGCATATTCGCGATTGTCCGTAAGCGATCGTGTAATTCACTGTTCACAATCACTAACCGTGCCAGCCGGTCATGAAGTGCTTTCCTTGCCTGACGGACGGGAGCCGAAAGGGAAAAATCATACGGGATGTGGTGGCTGATGCCCTGTAGAAACTGCAGGGCCAGTGCGAGGTGCAGCGGTTCTGACACCGCATCGGACCTGCCTGCCAGGGTGTCGGCAATCCGCCGTCGCGCGGTGTGCATCACTTGCGCTAATTTGTTGTTAAACAACCCGGATATGCGGGTGGGCAAAATGTATCGGTGAATCAGTGCCGCGCAAAGGATGCCGATCGTTATCTCCTGTACGCGGACGATAGCGATAGTAAACACCGAGCCAGGATCGGAGACGGCGGGAAAACCAATCAGACTTGCGGTGTAACCGGCCAACACAAAGGCATAGGCGCGGGGTGTGCGTTCAAGCAGCGATAACCAGAGGCAAAAGGTTATCCAGCCGGTCAGCATCACGCTGCACAGGATGGGCATATTCACAAATGTCGGCACGATCAACACCGTTGCCGCCGCGCCTGCCACGGTGCCCGCCAGGCGATAAAGGCTCCTGCTCAGTGACGCACCGACTGACGTTTGCGAAACGACATAGACGGTGATGATGGCCCAGGAGGGGCGATCAAGACCGATCGACAGGGCGATATAATACGCGAGCATCGCGGCCGCAAAACTCCTGACGGAATAGAGCAGGGCATGGGCATCGCCAAGCAGCGTGGGAGAGGTGATGCGCCACGGCCAGCGACTTATCGCGTGCAGAGAATGTCTGTAATGAAGGTTTATTTTGCTCATGCCCGGGATTATTCACGGTTTGCACATGTCCTTAAATACTCTATTCTGTCAAAAAATACCTAAATGTTGCCAACGCTATGCCATCCAGACTTGCCCATACTCTGTTCGATCCCGACAGCACGCCCGTCCCGGCCGTCGCACGCCAAATCGACTTCGTGGACTACGCAGCAGAAGTGCCGGTTCACACGCACCGTAAAGGGCAGTTGATCATCGCCCTGTATGGCGCGGTGATTTGCCGTGCCGAAAATGATATCTGGATAGTGCCGCCGGATTGCGCAATGTGGATTCCAGGAGGCATCCCGCATAGTGCCAAAGCTACCTGGAATGCCCATCTCAACTACTTATTTATTGAACCTGGCGCTGCCGATCTGCCGGAGAAATGCTGCACGCTGGCGATTTCACCGCTGATTAAAGAGTTAGTTGAGCGTTTAACGAATGAGGACGTTGATTACGCGGCGGAGAGTCATGCTGGCAGACTGACCAGAGTGACGCTCGACGAACTCGTAACCATGCCACAGCAGAAATTAAGCCTGCCGGTTTCGACGCACCCTAAAATTCGCGCCATGGCCGATGCGCTGGTCAGCCAGCCGGAAGACCGGAGCACGTTTAAAGTCTGGGCAAAGCGGCTGGCAATCAGCGAGCGTTCATTAGCCCGTTTGATGCTGCGTGAAACCGGTCTGACCTTCGGGCGGTGGCGCCAGCAGCTGCATCTGATTATTGCGCTCCGGGAGCTGGCAAGCGGCGTATCGGTACAAAACGTGGCGGCGAATCTGGGCTATGAGTCGGTTAACGCGTTTATCACCATGTTCAGAAAAACGATGGGCAGCACGCCGGCGCAGTATTTTGCGGTTCAAAGAGCGGCGAATGCTTGAGTTAGCGGGATGTTTGCTGCGGTGTCAGGTTTTTGACAGGCGTTGCGTCACGCAGAAACTCGGTAATTTAATGGCATCAATAAAAAATCCACGCCGTTGCGTGGATTTTATAGGGTTTGTCAGTCTTCATGCGATGCTTCGAGAGCGCATGAGACAACAGAATCCGGTTACACGTTAAACAGGAAGTTCATCACATCGCCATCTTTCACGATGTAGTCTTTACCTTCTGAACGCATTTTACCGGCTTCTTTCGCACCCTGCTCACCCTTGCAGGCGATGTAGTCGTCAAAACCGATGGTCTGCGCGCGGATAAAGCCTTTTTCGAAGTCGGTGTGGATTTTACCGGCGGCCTGTGGCGCGGTAGCACCAACAGGGATAGTCCAGGCACGCACTTCCTTCACGCCAGCGGTGAAGTAGGTTTGCAGGTTCAGCAGGGCATAACCGGCGCGGATCACACGGTTCAGGCCCGGCTCTTCAATACCCAGCTCGGCCATAAACTCTTCGCGATCGCCGTCTTCCAGCTCGGCAATATCAGACTCAACGGCAGCGCACACCGGAACCACAACGGAACCTTCAGCGGCGGCGATTTCGCGCACTTTATCCAGGTACGGGTTGTTCTCGAAGCCGTCTTCGTTGACGTTCGCGATGTACATGGTTGGCTTCAGAGTCAGGAAGCTCAGGTAGCGGATGGCCGCTTTGTCTTCTTCGCTCAGATCCAGCGCGCGCAGCATGCCAGCTTTTTCCAGCTGCGGCAGGCATTTTTCCAGCGCGGCCTGTTCGGCTTTCGCGTCTTTATCGCCGCCTTTGGCTTTCTTCTGCACGCGCTGCAGGGCACGTTCGCAGGTATCAAGGTCGGAAAGCGCCAGCTCGGTGTTGATGGTTTCGATATCGTCCGCCGGATCGACCTTGTTATTCACGTGAATAATGTTGTCGTTCTCAAAGCAGCGCACCACGTGGCCAATCGCTTCGGTTTCACGGATGTTGGTCAGGAACTGGTTGCCCAGGCCTTCACCTTTAGATGCGCCTTTAACCAGGCCCGCGATATCCACGAATTCCATGGTGGTTGGCAGAATGCGCTGAGGCTTAACGATTTCGGCCAGCTGATCCAGACGTGAGTCAGGCATTGGCACTACGCCGGTATTCGGCTCAATGGTGCAGAACGGGAAGTTAGCTGCTTCGATGCCCGCTTTGGTTAACGCATTGAACAGGGTGGATTTCCCGACGTTTGGCAGGCCCACAATACCGCATTTGAATCCCATGTTTGAATCACCTTAATAGCTTGATAATCAAGGTATTGTTAAATACCTCAATGTTGTCACAGACAGTGTCTTAAAAGTTTCCGCGCATTATACACGTAAAACCGGCTGCGATGGCGTTGATTTGTCGCGCCCCGGGCAGGTTTAACTTGAGATCGCCTTCACAATTTCCCATACTGACATATCTTTACCCTTATCGGAGAACCGCGCAGATGCATTGCTTCCTGCTTACGCCACCCTGAGAATGCTCCCTTCTGCGCAACAGATCCGTTGCCTTCACTCGTCGCTTGAACGAGTCCGCTGTACCCGCTGATAGCCTGAATCGCGCGGTGCAGAACTTCTGTCTGTAAAAAATAACTGGAAATAACATGTTTAACCTGAGCAATTTCAGGGCGAGAGACGTCAAAAACGACGTGCTGGCCGGTGCTGTCGTTTCGGTGGCTCTAATCCCGGAAGCGACCGCCTTTTCCCTGCTGGCCGGGCTGTCGCCGACTATCGGTCTGCATACCGCCTTTATCCTCGGCATTATCACCGCCTTCTTCGGCGGAAAGCCGGGGATGATCTCCGGTGCGGCCGGGTCGATCGTGGTGGTGCTGATTAGCCTGATTACCCAACACGGCTACGAGTATGTGCTGGTGGCCAGCATCCTCGCCGGGCTGATCCAGCTGGCGATTGGCGTGCTCAAGCTGGGCAAGTTTATCCGTCTGGTGCCGCAGCCGGCGATTTACGGCTTTGTTAACGGTCTGGCGATTGTCATTATGCTGGCGCAGTTCCCGATGATTAAAGGGCAGGGGCCGATGATGTACGCGCTGGTCGCGCTGGCGATGTTGATTGTCTGGCTGTTCCCGAAAGTGACCAAAATTATTCCCGGTTCGCTGGCGGCGCTGATCGTGATTAGCGCGATCGCCATTGGCTTTGGGCTGGATACTAAACGCGTTGGCGATCTGGCGGATATCTCCGGCACGCTGCCGATGTTCCACCTGCCGCAGGTGCCGGTGAGCTGGGAAACGCTGAAAATCGTGTTGCCGTATTCGGTGGTGATTGCGCTGGTCGGACTGATTGAGTCGCTGCTGACGCTGGCGGTGCTGGATGAAATGGGCAGCAAAAAAGGCGCGGGTAATCAGGAGTGCGTGGCACAGGGCATCGGCAATACACTGTGCGGCTTCTTCGGCAGTTTTGCGGGCTGCGCGATGATCGGCCAGTCGATTATTAACTTCACCTCCGGCGGTCGCGGGCGCATCTCAAACCTGGTCGGTGCCGTGCTGCTGATTCTGTTTGTTGTCAGCCTGTCACAGTACATCGCGCTGCTGCCGGTGGCGGCGCTGGCCGGGATTATGTTTGTGGTGTGCATCAATACCTTTGAGTGGAGTTCAATCAAGCGCCTGAAGCGGATGCCAAAAGCCGATGCGGTGATCATGATTGCCGTGACGCTGGTGACGATCTTTACCGATCTGGCGATGGCGGTGATTTGCGGGGTGATTATCTCCGCGCTGGTCTTTGCCTGGCAGCATGCGCGCATCACTATTGTCGCGCAGGAGAGTGAAGAAGGGCAGAAAACCTATCGTCTGGAGGGGCCGCTGTTCTTTGGTTCGACAACCAGTTTCCAGGAGCTGTTCGATCCGCAGCAGGACCCCGATCGGGTGGTGATTGATTTTGCGCGTACCCGTGTGATGGATTCCAGCGGCGTGGAGGCGATTGATAAGCTAACCGCGCGCTATCTGGAAGCAGGAAAAACCCTGCGCCTGCGCCATCTCAGTGAGGACTGCGTCAGTCTGCTGAAAAAGGCGGGGCCATACTGTACGCATGAACTGGACGACCCCGATTATAAGGTCGCCAGCAACGACGCCTGACGTAGAACGTTGCAAGCAGGCCCGAATCCGGGCCTGCTGCTATTAACCCGCTTTATAGCTGTGCAGGCGGTTCATCGCCTTCAGCTTATCTTCCTTCAGCCACACTTCGGTGCAGCGCGCCGCTTCGTCAATGGCGTTATCAATCAGCGGCTGTTCAGAGGCCATCGGTTTACCCAGAACGAATCCCACCACTTTATTACGATCGCCCGGATGACCGATGCCGATGCGCAGGCGGTGGAAGTTCAGGTTATTACCCAGCTTGCTGATGATATCTTTCAGGCCGTTATGCCCGCCGTGGCCGCCGCCCTGTTTGAATTTTGCCACGCCCGGTGGCAGGTCCAACTCGTCGTGCGCGACCAGAATCTCTTCCGGCGCGATGCGATAAAACGTCGCCATCGCCGCCACGGCTTTACCGCTGAGGTTCATAAAGGTGGTCGGCACCAGCAGGCGCACATCTTCACCGCCGATATTCAATCGCGCGGTGTAACCATAAAATTTACTTTCTTCCTTTAGCGACTGATTGTGACGTTCAGCCAGCAAATCAACATACCAGGCGCCGGCATTATGGCGCGTAGCGGCGTATTCAGCGCCGGGATTGGCAAGGCCAACAATCAGTTTAATGCTGCTCACGGTGTATTTTCCTGAAGCGTACGAATTAAGGCAGGTAGTTTACTGAAGCGGAAGGGATAACTCAAAGGCCACCGGACGCTCTCTGCGAATGGCAGATAGTTAGTCAGCGTGATAATACATTTTCTATACAAATTCAGTCGATTAGATGTAAAGAACTGTCAAAGATTTAGCAATAAATGTGATCGCGCCCGCAACGACCGCGCAGACGATTTCCTACACTATGGACATCTGGCAACGGAGTTTGCCCTGTTAAACCGTCTGGAGGTGCGTAATGAAACGTAAACATACACATGTAATGGGCAATGCCCTGATGGTGCTGGGTTTAGTGGTGATGATTTTCGGGGTGGGTTACTCGGTGCTTAATCAGATGCCGCAGCTGCAGTTACCGCAATTTATGGTGCATGGGGCGATTTTCAGTATCTTCATCGGCGCGCTGCTGTGGCTGGTTGGTGCCCGCGTTAGCGGACGGGAAAAAATTGCCGACCGCTACTACTGGGTGCGTCACTGCGGCGATAAACGCTGCCGTCAGGGTAATCGCCAGCACTAATTAAGTCCGCAGTGGACAATAGGGTTAAATCATTCAGCTTTGCTGACATTCATTAATGCCCGTCTTCGCGGGCATTATGTCTTGATCAGGCGTAGTTTAAGCAATCAGCTTGAGTCGGTGAAACTCATCCGTCAATTGTTTAACCGGCTACCGGCAGGGTTTGTAACCGCTGTTCGTCCGGACGATACACCTTTATCTGATTACGTCCGGCTGCTTTGGCCTGATACAGTGCATCATCCGCCGCAGCAATCAGCGAATCCACGAGCAGGGGACCATCAGAGCTGCTGGCAACGCCAATGCTGACGCTGTAGTGCACCTGCTGCGGTCTCGAAGCTTCTATTATCTGACGAATTCGCTCTGCCGTTTCCATCCCCACTTTTTCATCGCATAAAACAATGGCGGCAAATTCCTCGCCCCCAAGCCGGGCAAAAAAGCTGTCCGAGGGTAGCTCAGTGACCACTTTGTGGCAAAAATCGATCAGCACCTGATCGCCATGATAGTGACCATAGCGGTCGTTGATGCTTTTAAAATGGTCGAGATCGAATAACATCACGGTGATCTCTCGGACTGTACTGACAGGGTTTGCCAGCTGATCGGCTTTTTCGAACAGCGCGCGGCGATTCCAGACGCCGGTCAGTGGATCGAGCAGTGAAGCCTGCTTGAACTTGATCTGCGTGCGTTCATTGACCATCGCCATCAGGGTAAAACTCATTCCGATCACAATCAGTATCGATTCCAGAATGACATAAACCGAGAAGGTCGAGCCGCCGATTGCCCCGTAGAGCGGGCTGGGTATACCGCCGTCCAGTAGCGCCCGCACCACGCTGAACAGCAGATGTATCCACAGCAGAAGTCGGGCGGGCCAGAAGGTCACCGGCAGCATCGCGCGCGCGCGGTGCAGTTCGCGGATCATCGCCGCGGTGTAGATGATACACATCAGGCAGGAAACCAGAATCCGGTTATGCATTGAGTTCCAGAACCACGGGAACAGGCACAGCACGCCCCAGAGCACCATGCCCAGCGTCCAGTCGTAGCCGCACCGCGCGCCGCGAAAGGCGCGAAAGGCGCTGAGTAACAGACCATAGGCCAGCAGCACGCAGATATTGCCCACCGCCACTGACCAGAACAGCAGGCCTTCACTACGAAGGCTGCTTAACCAGACGGCAATAGCACTGACGATCAGCGAGATACAGTTAAATCCCAACACTTTATCGTACTGCGCACCGCTCCAGGCGAAGGCGGTGATGACGATAAGAAACAGCAGTACGTACAGCTCGCAGATGAACAGGGTTGCGACGTCTAGCGCCATATAAGAATATTCCGATTAAGTCAATTCGAGCAAAGTAGCATTAATAAATGGTCCTCAAAAGGGGGGGTTATGCCAAATTGCTAAAAAAAACTGTCCGGCATCACTATCCGCTTAATTAATCTGCTTACCCCGGGGAACCAGGCACAGCCAGATAGCGACGGCACAGATCACGGTAACAACCAAAAGCACCCACAGCAGTTGCTGGAAGGCGTGCTCTGCCATCGGTAACAGCGCGGAGTCGATGGCCGATCCGGCACTCAATGTCGGTAGCGACTCTGCAGAGGCGTGGTGAAGATTCGCCAGGCGGGCCAGCAAAAAGGTAAACAGACTGCTGACGCTCGCCAGCGCCACGCCTTCCCCGGCTACGCGGACTGTACTGAAAATTCCGGTCGCCATACCCGCACGCTGCGGCGGCACCACGCTGACCGACAGGTTGTCCATCAGCCCCCACGGCAGCCCGCTACCTGTTCCGATCAGTAACATCGCCAGCAGGGTTAACAACAGCGAGCTTTGCGGCGTTACCACACTCAGCAGCCCGATACCCGCAGCGGCCAGCAGCAGACCGCCGGCGCTGACCGTGCCGGGATGGTAGCGACGGGTCAGACTGACCGCGATCGAGGGAATAATCAGCATTGGCAGCGAGATGGCTAACATCAGCAAACCCGTGCTTAAAGCGTCATAGCCGTAAAAGCCCATAAATCGTAGCGGCAGCAGCACCAGCAGTACCACGAAGCAGTAGCAGGTCGCGACCGGCAACAGTTGTACACCAACGAAGCGGCCGTAGCGGAACAGGCTGAGATCGAGCATCGGGAAGGCAGTGCGCCGCTCAATAAAGACAAACAGCGCACCCGTTAGCAGGGAAGCCAGCAGCAGAATGCGGGTGAGCGGCGTACTGCCACCGTCGGCCATTTGCAATAATCCCCAGGTAAACAGCGTCAGCGCGGTGCTGAAGGTGATGATACCGGCCCAGTCCAGCGGCTGCGGCTCGGGGTTGCGTGACTCGGCCAGATAGCGGGTGCCAAAAAGTAATGCCACCGTACCAAACAGGGCACAGCAGAGGAAAACGCTGTGCCAGCCGGCCGCCTGCATCAACATTCCCGCCACCACCGGTCCCGCCGCCAGTCCCACGCCGAAACTGGTACCCAGCAGGCTGAAGGCTCTTGCACGGGCTTCGCCATCAAAACTGTTGGCCATCGCGGCGGCTCCCCCTGCCAGCGCGGCGGCAGCGGCGGCACCCTGTAGTGCTCGAATAACGTCCAGCCAGACGACCGATGGCAGCCACGGCGTCAGTAACGAAAGTAGGGTAAACACCGCGACGCCGCTGATAAACAGGCGCTTGCGGCCGTAGCGATCGGCGAGCGATCCGGCGGCCATTAACAGACTGCCGAAGCTGAGCAGGAAGGCGTTGGTGATCCAGCTCAGTGCCAGCGGCGATCCGCCAGGATCAACGGCAATGGCGGGCGTGGCGATGACCCCGGCAGAAAAACTCAGCGGCAGCATCAGCGCCGCGCTGCAAACGGCCAGCACGCTCCAGCGGCTGCTTTGGGCTTCAAGTGTCAGGGAACTCATTTTTTATCTCCGCTTTCATCAGTCAAAAAAGCAGGATAGATTGGCATGTGTGGGTGATAAACAGGCCGCATGGCCGAAGATAAAGGACAAAAAGTATCGAATGAGCAGCGTGGAAAGCCTGAGTGGTTTGACGGCCTTTGTGAAAGCGGCGCAGGCGGGGAGTTTCGCTTCGGCGGCAGAGCGCCTTGGCGTGTCGGCATCGGCGGTGGGTAAAAGCGTGGCGCGGCTGGAAAGCAGCCTCGGGGTGAGCCTGTTCAACCGTAGTACGCGCAGCCTGAGCCTGACGGAAGAGGGGGCGCTGTTTTATGAGCGCAGCCAGCGCATTGTGCAGGAGCTGGAGGAGGCCGAGCAGGAGCTGTCGCGGCTGATGTCCGCCCCGCGCGGGCGTTTGCGGCTGAGTTTTCCGGCGATTGGCTACCGTCTTTTGCTGCCTCTGCTGCCCGGGTTCACCGCGCAGTACCCGGATATTGAGCTGGATCTTGATTTCAACGATCGTCTGGTGGATGTGATTGGTGAGGGTTATGACGCGGTGCTGCGCAGCGGTGACTTTGCCGATTCACGGTTGAAGGCGCGGCGGCTGGGGGGCTTTCGTTTTTGCCTTGTTGCCTCCGCCGATTATTTTTCCCGTCGTGGCCGGCCGCAGCAGCCTGCCGATCTGAGCGATCATGAATGCCTGCTGTACCGGTTTTCCGGCAGCGGTCAGCTTCAGCCCTGGCAGTTTGACGGCGTTGATGCGCGTCAGCTTACGCTGCAGGGGTCGCTGGTGTTCAATAATCTTGAAGCGCAGATTTCGGCCGCCCGGCGTGGGCTTGGGTTGATTTACGTGCCGGATTTTTCGGTGCAGGAGTATCTGGATAGCGGGGAGTTGGTTTGTGCTCTGGATGATTGTATCAGTGCCGGAGGGCAGTTTTCGCTGCTGTGGCCGGGGAATCGGCATTTGTTACCGAAGTTGCGGGTGTTTATTGATTATCTTGCGGAGCATATCGGGTTGGATCGGTGATTTGCTGCTTAGGTGTTTTCTGCAACTTCGGTGTTTGCGCTGACTGGCGGGTCCATCGGTTGGGCTGGTCCTCGCGCCGCTTCGCGGTGCCTTCACTTCGTGCGTCAGCCGGTCGGACCGTCAGAGACGGGCCGTCCATGGCCCGGCTCTGACTTTCACCCGCGTCCTGCGGGTGAATCCTGGCTTCCTTACTCCGTTCAGCGCTGTGGATTGCCCAACCGATGGACCCGCCAGTCTGCTTTTAAATTCTGTGTTGGCTGTACAAAACAATGGTCTTTATGCAGACGGTCGGTTTCATTAGTTTACTTTTAACGCTGTGTTAGTTGTGAAAGATAACGGGGTTTATAAGGGCTGGTTGATTCAGTGTTCGGATTCGAACTTCGGTGTTTGCGCTGACTGGTGGGTCCACCTGTTGTGCTGGTCCTCGCGCCGCTTCGCTGTACCTTCACTTCGTGCGTCAGCCGGTCGGACCGTCAGAGACGTGCCGTCCATGGCCCGGCTCTGACTTTCCCCCGCGTCCTGCGGGTGAATTCTGGCTTCCTTACTCCGTTCAGCGCTGTGGATTGCCCAGCCGATGGACCCGCCAGTCTGCTTTTAAATTCTGTGTTGGCTGTACAAAACAATGGTCTTTATGCAGACGGTCGGTTTCATTAGTTTACTTTTAACTCTGTGTTAATTGTGAAAGATAACGGAATTTATAAGGGCTGGTTGATTCAGTGTTCGGATTCGAACTTCGGTGTTTGCGCTGACTGGCCGACCTGATGATCAAATTCCAAATTCGGTGTGTATGCTGACGGTAGGTTCTACGAGTCTGCTTATTTAATATGATGTTACCTGTCATAACAGAGCAACATCGGGATGAGTTCGGTTACGAAGCTTCGCTATTGAGAAAGATCTGGGATGGATTGATTCAATGACGCTATTTGATTGAATGAAAATCAATGGAAATGCGCTACGAAATACGAAATGAGTTATCAACACTTGTTGAATTCAAGAGGTTTTTAATCCGTTACTCATCAACAGCGACGCCATTTAGTCAAGAGGGCCGGTCTGTGCCACTGCCGGGTAATCCGCAGCGCTGAGGTGGAGGCAGATGGCCAGGAGACGCCAACAAGGACGTTGGCGTCAGGTGAAGCTGGTGCATGGATGCACCATCTTCACCGGTCCGACAGGCCAGATGCCGTAACCGAAGGAACCGCGAAGCGGCGTGAGGACCGCCCGACAGTGGCACAGACTGGCCCAAAAGCCCGTGAGCTGCAGCCATGACTGTCCGGCAGTGGCACAGACTGGCTCATTAACACGCATGCTCCAGCTATGACAGACCAGACACAAAAAAACCGCCGTCCCGAAAGACAGCGGCTATATAAAACTGAACGCTAAAAACAAACCGGCCGGAATAACCCGGCCAGTGAATTAATGCTCAAACATCGCAGAAATGGATTCTTCGTTGCTGATACGACGAATCGCTTCCGCCAGCATGCCTGACAGCGTCAGGGTGCGCACGTTTGGCAGCGCTTTAATTTCTTCTGGCAGCGGAATCGTATCGCACACCACAACCTCATCAATCACCGAATGACGCAGGTTTTCAACCGCGTTGCCGGAGAAGATTGGATGAGTGGCATAAGCGAATACACGCTTGGCGCCACGCTCTTTCAGCGCTTCCGCCGCTTTGCACAGGGTGCCGCCGGTATCGATCATATCGTCAACCAGTACGCAGTCACGGCCAGCAACGTCACCGATGATATGCATCACCTGAGACACGTTGGCACGTGGGCGGCGCTTGTCGATAATCGCCATATCGGTATCGTTCAGCAGCTTGGCAATGGCACGGGCGCGAACTACGCCGCCAATGTCCGGGGAAACCACAATCGGGTTCTCCAGGCCAATCTGCATCATATCTTCCAGCAGAATCGGGCTACCGAAAACGTTATCAACCGGAACGTCGAAGAAGCCCTGAATCTGTTCGGCGTGCAGATCAACGGTCAGAACGCGGTCAACGCCAACGCTTGACAGGAAATCAGCAACCACTTTAGCAGTAATGGGTACACGAGCAGAGCGCACGCGGCGGTCCTGACGGGCATAGCCAAAATACGGAATGACCGCTGTAATACGACCAGCGGAAGCACGACGCAGGGCGTCAACCATCACAACCAGTTCCATCAGGTTATCGTTGGTTGGGGCACAGGTGGACTGGATGATGAAAATATCACCACCGCGTACATTTTCATTAATCTGTACGCTCACTTCACCATCGCTGAAACGACCGACGGCGGCGTCGCCCAGGCTGGTGTAAAGGCGGTTGGCAATACGTTGTGCTAGTTCCGGGGTGGCGTTACCAGCAAAAAGCTTCATATCAGGCACGAGAAGAACCTCAGGCTTTGCGTCGAGAGAATGAAATTAAGTCAGGGTTGGCGCAAGACCACTGACGATTTCATGCGGGTGTTAAATGAGCCTGGTGCAGCGTCCGGATCATGGTGACGCTGTCACTTCAGCTCGAATGCTCTGAAAGAATGCGGTGAAGCGGCGAAACGTTTGCGCCTCGCGCTACGAATCCCTGCAATTCTTTCGGGGCCAGCTCAAGCACCTGGCGTGCGGCGGACTCGGTGTCAAATTCAGCAAACACACAAGCACCCGTTCCAGTCAGGCGCGACGGCGCATATTCTAGCAGCCAGGAAACGAGCTGTTCAACCTCGCGGAAACGTTTTCTGACGACGGCCTCACAATCATTGCGGAAATCGGCCTCCAACAGCTCATTGATTTGCCGATATGGTGTATCTCTGGTCAATAACGGATCGTTGAACACTACCGGGGTCGCCACGCTGACGCCGGGGTGCATGACCAGATACCATTTTTCCGCCGGGGAGACGGGCGTGAGCTTTTCACCCACGTCTTCCGCATAGGCCGCAAAACCCTGTACGAACACCGGTACGTCGGCACCGAGGCTCAGGCCCAGCGCCGCCAGCTCTTCAAAACTGAAACCAGTCTGCCACTGATAATTTAGCGCAACCAGCACCGTAGCCGCGTTAGACGAACCACCGCCCAGGCCGCCGCCCATTGGCAGGCGTTTATCTACCGCCAGGCTGGCTCCGGCATTGGCGGGCAGGGTGCCGCGCGCTGCTGCCTTCTCGCGCAGCAGCCGGGCGGCGCGAACAATCAGGTTCTGTTCATCCGGCACGCCGACAACCGGCGTTAACAGTTTTAGCTCACCGCTGCTGTCGGCGGTAATGGTCAGCGTGTCACCATAGTCCAGAAACTGGAACAGCGTTTGCAGATTATGATAGCCGTCTTCACGACGGCCGGTGATATAGAGAAATAAATTTAGTTTTGCCGGTGAGGGCCACTGTTCGATCATTTAACGGTCCAGCTATCCATTTTCAACTTGATGCGCTGGCTGCCTTCCTGCAGTTCCAGGTTTGACGGCAGCGTGGGGTTCTGTTTGCTGTCGTAGCCTTGATAGGTCACGTGCCATGTTTTGCCGTCCTGGCTGTAGTTCAGCTCGCGCAGGCGATACTGGTCGTCAAGCGAGTAGTCGGTGGCATCTCCCGGCAGGCCAAGAATCCACTGACGTAAATTATCCAGCGGAATGGTCATGCCGGTCAGCTGTGAGATCATCTGCGCGGCATCGCGGCTGACGTAGCGCTTACCTTTGTTATCCACGATTTGCGCCACCTGGCCCTGCTGGTCGAGCTGTAGCTCGGTACTGCCCAGCGGATTGGTCAGCAGCAGGCGATAGCGGTCCGGGGCGGTTTGCTGCCAGTTAAAGCGGGCATAAACTTTCTGCTGGTCGGAAAGGAAAGCAAAGGCACCGCGAGTTTGGTACTGAGTAATTTTTTCCACCGCCTGCTGATGGTCGCGCCACTGCGGTGAGGTCGGGCTCTGGCCGGGAGTCTGTGGCTCTGGCGTGATGCTACAGGCCGCCAGCAGCACGCTGGCAAGGGGAATAAGCCGCATCAGGCGGCGATTCGACAATAACATTATCAGGTCAACTCCTCGGACGTAATTCTGGCATACTTGCCGCAATCAACCGCTCACGCTAACCAGCTTGCCGGGCGGCGTCAACGCTCAAATTGTCTGATTTGCGCTACAACAGGTAAATCTTGTTGCAGGGATAGGCCACGCATGACTTTTATTGATCCCGCGCATCTTGTAGAATGCGCTTCAGAAAACCCTATCAACTGTGGGATATACCCAATCTGGCACCATGACGTTACTGGCTCTTGGCATTAATCACAAAACCGCTCCTGTTGCGCTGCGTGAACGTGTTACGTTCGCGCCGGATACGCTTGACCAGGCTTTAAACAGCCTGCTGGCGCAGCCGCTGGTGCAGGGTGGCGTGGTGCTCTCCACCTGCAACCGCACTGAAATCTATCTCAGTGTAGAACAGCAGGAGAATTTGCAAGAGCAGCTGACCAAATGGCTGTGCGATTACCACCAGTTAAGTCCGGAAGACCTGCATAAAAGCCTCTACTGGCATCATGACGATGGCGCAGTCAGCCACCTGATGCGCGTGGCCAGCGGGCTGGATTCTCTGGTGCTCGGCGAACCGCAAATCCTCGGGCAGGTCAAAAAAGCCTTTGCCGACTCCCAGCGCGGCCATTCTCTTTCCAGCGAACTGGAGCGGATGTTCCAGAAGTCGTTTTCGGTGGCCAAACGCGTGCGTACCGAAACCGAAATCGGTGCCAGCGCCGTTTCAGTGGCGTTCGCGGCCTGTAGCCTGGCGCGGCAGATTTTCGAATCACTTTCCACGGTCACCGTACTGCTGGTTGGCGCGGGCGAAACCATTGAACTGGCGGCCCGCCATCTGCGTGAACACAAGGTCAGTAAACTGATGATTGCCAACCGTACCCGCGAACGCGCTCAGGTGCTGGCCGATGAGGTGGGTGCTGAAGTGATTAGCCTGCCGGACATTGATTCTCGCCTGGCCGAAGCCGACATCATTATCAGCTCCACCGCCAGCCCGCTGCCGATTATTGGTAAAGGCATGGTTGAGAGGGCGCTAAAGCAGCGCCGTAACCAGCCGATGCTGCTGGTGGATATTGCCGTACCGCGCGACGTTGAGCCGGAAGTGGGTAAATTACCTAACGCCTATCTGTACAGCGTGGACGATCTGCAGGCAATCATCGAAAGCAACCTCGCACAGCGCAAAGCGGCGGCGGTGCAGGCCGAAACGATCGTGGTGCAGGAAAGCAGCGAATTTATGTCATGGCTGCGCGCACAGGGCGCGGTGGAAACCATTCGCGAATATCGTTCTCAGGCCGACCAGGTCCGCAGTGAGCTGGAGGCGCGCGCGCTGGCCGCGCTGCAAAACGGCGGGAATGCGGAAGAGGTCATTCGCGACCTCGCACATAAGCTGACCAACCGTCTGATCCATGCCCCAACCAAATCTCTTCAGCAGGCCGCACGCGATGGCGATGGCGAACGTCTGCAAATTTTACGCGACAGCCTCGGGCTGGAATAGCGTTTCAAGCCTCTATTAACAAGGTAAAACTACACGAATGAAGCCTTCTATTGTTGCCAAACTGGAAGCATTACAGGAACGTCACGAAGAAGTCGAGGCGATGCTGGGTGATGCCGGTGTGATTGCCGATCAGGAACGTTTCCGTGCGCTGTCACGTGAATATGCTCAGCTGACCGACGTCAGTCAGTGTTTCCGCCGGTGGCAGCAGACCCAGGAAGATATTGAAACCGCCGAGATGATGCTCGACGATGCGGAAATGCGCGATATGGCGCAGGAAGAATTAAAAGAAGCGCGCGAAGCCAGCGAGGAGCTGGAACAGCAGCTGCAGGTGCTGCTGCTGCCGAAAGATCCTGACGATGAGCGCAACTGCTATCTGGAAGTGCGCGCCGGAACCGGCGGTGACGAAGCGGCGATCTTCGCGGGCGATCTGTTCCGTATGTACAGCCGCTATGCTGAAGCGCGTCGCTGGAAAGTAGAAATCATGAGCGCCAACGAAGGCGAGCACGGCGGCTTTAAAGAAGTGATCGCCAAAGTGGTCGGTGAGGGTGCCTACGGTCGCCTGAAGTTTGAATCCGGCGGCCATCGCGTACAGCGCGTGCCGGAAACCGAATCCCAGGGCCGTATTCATACCTCCGCCTGCACCGTGGCGGTGATGCCGGAGCTGCCGGAAGCCGAACTGCCGGATATCAACCCGTCAGACTTGAAAATCGATACCTTCCGTTCTTCCGGCGCGGGCGGCCAGCACGTTAACACCACCGACTCCGCCATCCGTATTACCCACCTGCCAACCGGTATTGTGGTGGAGTGCCAGGACGAACGTTCGCAGCATAAAAACAAAGCCAAAGCGCTGGGCGTGCTGGGTTCGCGTATCCGCGCCGCTGAAATGGCCCGCCGTCAGCAGGAAGAGTCCTCCACGCGTCGCAACCTGTTGGGCAGCGGCGATCGTTCCGACCGTAACCGCACCTATAACTTCCCGCAGGGGCGCGTTACCGATCATCGAATCAACCTGACTATCTACCGCCTGGATGAGGCGATGGAAGGTAAACTGGATTCGCTGATCGAGCCTATCGTGCAGGAATATCAGGCCGATCAGCTGGCAGCCCTCGCCGGGCAGGACTGATGCAGATCCGAGCCTGGCTGCGTGAGGCCATCATCCGCCTGGCAGGCGGCGACAGCCCAAAGCGTGATGCGGAAATTCTGCTCGGCTGGGTAACGGGAAAATCGCGCAGCTGGCTGATCGCCTTCGACGATAGCGAACTGGATGCCGACCAGCTGGCGCAGCTCGATGCCCTGCTGACGCGTCGCGCGGCAGGCGAACCGGTGGCCTATCTCATCGGCGAGCGTGAATTCTGGTCGCTGCCGCTGCGCGTCTCTCCCCATACGCTGATCCCGCGTCCGGACAGTGAAGTGCTGGTTGAGCAGGCGCTGGCGCGCTTGCCGCAGAGCGCCTGTGCGGTGCTGGATCTCGGGACCGGGACCGGGGCGATTGCGCTGGCGATTGCCAGTGAACGGCCCGACTGTCAGGTCACCGGCGTCGATCGCATTGCCGATGCCGTCGAACTCGCCCGGTATAACGCCACAAAGCTGTCGCTGAATAATGCCAGTTTCCTGCAAAGCAACTGGTTCTCGGCACTGGACGGGCAGCAGTTCGCCATCATCGTCAGTAATCCTCCTTATATTGATGCCGCGGACGGCCACCTTAACCAGGGCGACGTACGTTTCGAACCGGCCAGCGCGCTGGTTGCGGGCGATCGCGGTCTGGCCGATATCAAACTGATTGCTGCCGCCGCCGGGCAGCATCTGTACCCCGAAGGCTGGCTGCTGCTGGAACATGGCTGGCAGCAGGCGGGGGAGGTTCGCCAGATATTGCGCGATAACAACTTTACCGCAGTAGAAACCTGTCAGGATTACGGCGGTAACGATCGCGTGACCTTTGGACAGAAACTGGCTGAGTAAGGAGTCAATATGGCTACATGGTATCTTCCGCTAAAACATTTCCATCTGCTGACGGTTTGCATTACCGTGCTGATGTTTGTTTTACGTTTCTGGTGGTTACAGCGCCAGTCTGCCATGCTGCAGCGTCGCTGGGTTCGTATTGTGCCGCACATCAATGACACGCTACTGCTGCTGTCCGGTGTGCTGCTGGTCACGATTACCCACTTTTACCCGTTCTCGCCACAGGGCAGCTGGCTGACTGAGAAGCTGTTTGGCGTTATTATCTATATTGCACTGGGCTTTATTGCCCTCGGACGACGTCCGCGTGCGCAGAAAGTGCGCTGGATAGCGTTCATTGTGGCCCTGGTCGCGGTTTATGCGATTGTCCGGTTAGCCACAACTAAAATGCCACTGTTGGGGTTTGTATGACGTCCTTAGCTGATTTTGATTTTACTGCCGCCCCGCTGAGTGAAGCGGTTATCGCGGCATCGCTGGCCATTCGCAGCGACTTTCCGGCTGAAAACGTCAGAGAGCAGTTGTCGGCGCTGGTAGCCGAAGCGCGTGCGACTATTTCGCCGCAGCTTGAAGCCGATTTACAGCTGGAGAAGCTGATTGAGCTTTTCTGGCACCAGTGGGGATTCGGCGGTGCGGGCGGTATCTATCGCCTCTCTGATTCTCTGTGGCTGGATAATGTACTGCGTACCCGTCAGGGAACGGCGGTGTCGCTGGGGATTGTATTCCTGCATATTGCCCGCCAGCTTGAGCTGCCGCTGTGCCCGGTTATTTTCCCCACGCAGCTGATCCTGCGCGCCGAGTGGATTGATGAAGATATCTGGTTAATCAATCCCTTTAACGGTGACACGCTGGATGAACATACCCTTGAGGTGTGGCTGAAAGGCAATATCGGCCCGATTGCCGAATTGTACGATGACGATTTGCAGGAAGCCGAGCCGCTGGCCGTGCTGCGCAAAATGCTCGATACGTTGAAGGCCGCGCTGATGGAAGAAAAACAGATGGAAACGGCGCTACAGGTGAGCCAGGTTCTGGTACAGATGGACCCTGAAGACCCCTATGAAATTCGCGATCGCGGGCTGATTTTCGCCCAGCTGGAATGCGAACACGTGGCGTTGAGCGATCTGGCTTACTTTGTGGAACACTGCCCGGAAGATCCGGTGAGTGAAATGATTAAGCTGCAGATCCACTCCATTGAACAGAAACAGATAACCCTGCACTGATGCACTGTGCGCGGTGAATACCTCTAAGACATAAGGCGAAGACATGAAACAAAAAGTGGTTAGCATTGGTGATATCCCGGTAGCAAACGATCTGCCATTCGTCCTGTTTGGTGGCATGAACGTGCTTGAATCCCGCGATCTGGCCATGCGTATTTGTGAACATTACGTCACCGTAACCCAGAAGCTGGGTATTCCTTATGTGTTCAAAGCGTCATTTGATAAGGCCAATCGTTCTTCTATTCACTCCTATCGTGGTCCGGGACTGGAAGAAGGGATGAAAATCTTCCAGGAGCTGAAGCAAACCTTCGGCGTGAAAATCATCACCGATGTGCACGAAGCCAGCCAGGCTCAGCCGGTGGCGGACGTGGTTGACGTTATCCAGCTTCCGGCCTTCCTTGCCCGTCAGACCGATCTGGTGGAAGCGATGGCGAAAACCGGCGCGGTAATCAACGTGAAGAAACCGCAGTTCGTCAGCCCGGGCCAGATGGGCAACATCGTGGATAAATTCGCGGAAGGCGGCAACGATAAAGTTATTCTGTGCGATCGCGGTGCTAACTTCGGCTACGACAACCTGGTGGTCGACATGCTGGGCTTCAACGTGATGAAACAGGTTTCCAACGGCAGCCCGGTGATCTTCGACGTGACCCATGCCCTGCAGTGCCGTGACCCAATGGGTGCAGCCTCCAGCGGTCGTCGCGCGCAGGTGAGCGAACTGGCTCGTGCCGGTATGGCGGTGGGGATTGCCGGTCTGTTTATTGAAGCACACCCGGATCCTGCCAATGCCAAATGCGATGGCCCGTCGGCGCTGCCGCTGGACAAGCTGGAGCCTTTCCTGGTGCAGATGAAGGCGATTGACGACCTGGTCAAAAGTTTCCCTGAGCTGGATACCAGCAACTAAGACAGCGTAATCTCTCCGGGCCTGATTTTCAGGCCCGTTTTCTTTCCTGCTCTTCTCGTTACCCGCCGGAGTGTGGGCCGAAAGTTTGACTCAAGGAGCCATGATGAAGAAATCTATTCTGCTGATGCTGGCAACGCTCGTCGCCAGCGGCTGTAGTAGTGACGGCAACCGTTTAAATGAGCAGCAGCTGCTGAATCAGTACTTCGTGCTGAGTGCGGTTGATAGCAAACCCGTTGAGCAACGTGCCGGGATACGTCCGGGCATTAGCTTTGCACCGGGTCTGAGAGTCAGCGGTGTCATGTGCAACCGCTTCTTCGGACAGGGGCAACTCGAACAGGGCCGACTGACGGTTCCGCAGCTGGCAACGACCCGGATGCGGTGTCACGATGGTGAACTTAACCAGTGGGAACAACTGCTGGGTCAGGTGCTGACGGCGGGGGCCAGCGTGACAATACAGCAGCAAACTCTGACGTTGAATGGGGCTGGACATACGCTGGTGTATCGGGGTGAGCAGAACGCAGAAAAGAATTGAGCAGTAAAGAATAAAAAAAGGCCGGTGAACCCGGCCTTTTTTACGTTACAGCATAACCGTCATCAAATAGGCGGCAAACAGCGCCAGATGCGCCGCGCCGTTCAGCACGTTGGTGCGGCCGGTAGAGAAGGATATCTGGCACAGTATCAGAGCGGAGATCATCACCACCATCTGCGGTGACTCCAGGCCGAAAATCAGCTCCTGCCCGGTCAGCGAGGCAATAATCGTTACCGCAGGCACGGTCAGAGAGATCGTCGCCAGCACCGAACCAAAGAACAGGTTCATCGCGCGCTGTACCTGGTTGGCCAGCACCGCTTTAATCGCGCCCAGTCCTTCCGGCGACAGGATCAGCAGCGCCACCAGGAAGCCGGTAAACTGTTCCGGGGCATTCATCGCCGTCAGCAACTCACCCAGCGGATTTGCATTCATTTTCGTGACGGCAATGACCGCAATCAGATGCACAATCAGCCACGCGGTATGCCAGGCACTGCTGTGTACGGAAGGCTTGCCGTGGTGCGGATCGCCGTCATCGTCTTCATGTTCGTAAACAAACAGGTTCTGATGGGTTTTGGTCTGGATCAACAGGAACACCCAGTACATGGCGGCTGAAATGGCTGAAACCAGCAGCGCCTGTGCAACGCTGAAATTACCGCCCGGAAGCGCCACGGGAAGCACCAGAACGATAATTGCCAGCGGGAAGATGGCGATCAGATACTGTTTTACACCCACGAGATTAACGTACTGAGTGGCGAATTTGCGGCCGCCGAGCAGCAGGGCAAAGCCGACCAGGCCACAGGTAACGATCATAATGATCGAGAACAGCGTGTCGCGCATCAGTGCCGGGGCGGCATCGCCGGTGGCCATCAGTGCGGAGATCAGGCTGACCTCAAGAATAACGACTGAGAGACTGAGAATAAGTGAACCGTAGGGTTCACCCAGACGGTGTGCCAGAACGTCGGCATGACGCACTACGCTAAAGGCACTGCTGAGAATAGCCACCAGCGCCAGTATATTGATGCCGACAACGACAGGTAGCGAAGTGGTATTTCCCCAGAACCACAGTACCAGCAGTGCGGCCAGGGGGAAGATCAGGGAGTACTCGGTGTGGCGGGTTTTACTGCTCTCGTGGGCACTCATAGGCTAACGCTCCTTATCGAAATCCGCTGACCCAAAACCGACGAAATCGGGGGGCCTCTTAAAGTCGTGACTGAAGTATCAGTGACAAGTGGCGAAAGTGTAATCTTTTTTTTTAACCCGGCGGCAAAAATTTACGCGATTTTACGGACTTGGGGTTAATTAATGCTGAAGTCTTTATTTTTAATAATTAACTTTTTATCCTAATGAAATATCAGGGTGTTTATTTTTTATAATCTAATGATTGGATGGTATTAACCGCTTGTAGTGAGTTTTGTAGTCGGATAATGTGCCCGGTAATGAGAAATTCAATCCAGGCCTGTAAAAAAATACGGTGGCAAAAAAACGGCTGTGCGCCAGGCTTAACGGTGATTGATTTATGCCCATTCAGGAGGTCAACAATGCCCTACGATTCCCGCCAGGCGCTGCCTGATGCCGTTAAACACGTACTGCCTGCACATGCCCAGGAGATCTATAAAGAAGCATTTAACAGCGCCTGGGAACAGTATAAAAAGAGCGACGATCGCCGTGGAGATGATTCACGCGAGGAGGTTGCCCACAAAGTGGCCTGGGCCGCAGTGAAGCACCAGTACCATAAAGGCGACGATGATAAGTGGCACAAGACGCGCTGATGTCAAAATGCAACCCGCTTACCGAAGGCGAAGTGAGGTTTTGCTGATGCCAGAATAATGTCGCTTACCCGGACAAGTTGAGCTTTTGTTTTTCAAGCGGACACGGCATTACGCCCGAAAGGGCGTATTACCCGGTTAAATTTCTGGATTCTTCGCCCGACGCCATTTCAGCCTTGCAGGTAGCCAGCGCTGAGTCGTTTCCGGGGGCTGTTCATCAATCAGCTGAGTGATCATCTCGAAGCAGTTCCACGCCAGCAGGCGTTCGTCCTGCTCGACGGTATCAATACGCACCGACAGAGCGTCATACAGATAGTGATCGTCAAAGCTACAGAGATGCATCGGGGTATCCAGCAGTCCGTGCTGGCTGAGGTAGCGCAGCACGCCTTCCTGTAGCCCACAGGCGGCGCAGAACAGCGCCTGCGGTACTCGGCCCAGACGGGCATAAAGATCGGCAAACATCTCATAACCGGAACTGGAGTGGTAATGGCCGTGCATGATCCACTCCGGGCGCACCGTCACGCCAGCACGTTCCAGCCCCTGTTGATAACCGGCCAGACGATCGCGGGTGGGGGAGATACGCGGCTGCCCGCCGAAGAAGTAAATTTCGTCATAGCCTTCTCGCGCCACCGCTTCCAGCAGGGTCGCCGTCGGGGCTGTCGCGTCGGTGATCACCAGCGGCAGCGATGACTCACCCAGATGGCGGTCAAACAGCACTACCGGCAGCTGCTGGTTAATCTTCTGATATTCGGTGTCATTCAGCATGCTGGAGGCAACAATCAGGCCGTCGATCTGACGCTGGATCAGGTTACCGACCGCCAGCGTTTCCTGGCTGGCATTTTCAGCGGTGCAGGCGATCAGCAGCTGTAGCCCCGCATCGCGGCACAGCATCTCAAGTTCATGAGAGAAGCGGGCAAAACCGTGGTTGGTCATTTCCGGCACCACCAGGCCAAGAGTATTACTGCGGCTGGAATTTAACGCACGGGCGTGGATGCTGGGCTGGTAGTGATGCTGGCGGGCGATTTCCATTACCCGACTGCGGGTAGCTTCCGCCACGCGCAGCTCTTTACCGCGACCATTAAGCACCAGACTGGCGGTGGATTTGGATACACCGGCCAGTCGGGCGATATCGTTAATGGTGATACGTTTGTTTTTAGTCACAGTGGCTTAGGCGTGAATGAACAGGCGATCATTCTATCACGCATTGCCGCAACCTCCAGTGACTGAGGCTAATCTGCGCGCTGCCGCTAAATCTCAGATGCGGCTGAGCGTCCGGGAAATAGCGCGAAGACAGCACTGCCTCACCATCGTTAATAAAGATCTCCACGCTGGAGCGATCGCAGAGGATTTGCAGCGTGCGCACCTCACCGCCCCAGTGGCGCTCTTCCTGTTCGCCGGTACGCAGATTTTTACGTCCCAACGTCAGGCCATGACGATCGACATGAAGATTGAGTGCATCGGCAAAACTGGCGCTGAAGCTGCCATCAATCGACACGTGCAGCTCAGCACTGTCCACATCCAGTGCCGGCAGGTTACCGGCAATACCTTTAAGCTGAGTCTCATGCTGACGAAGTTGCTGAAGTTCGCGCGCCGGGCGCTGAATTACGCGATCGCCGCTCAGGGTCAGTTCGCGGGGGCAGGTCATGGTGTGTATCCAGCCATGGCTCAGCGTTGGCTGATAAAACTCATCCGCATCCGGCAGTCCCATCCAGCCGATCAGCAGACGTCGGCCATCGTCGCTCAGGCAGCTCTGTGGCGCATAAAATTCAAAGCCGAGATCGAGCTCATGAAACTCACCGTGGCTGAACTGCGCCGTGTCGTAATCCAGGGTGCCGCAGAAATAACCGCTCTGGAAGGTGTTGCGATAGCGCCAGCCGTCGGCCTCCAGACCCTGCGGACAGGTGAGCAGAATTTCACGATCGTCCAGGCGGAACAGATCCGGGCATTCCCACATATAGCCGAATTCACCCAGCCCGTTCAGGCCGCTGCCGGCCATCTCGCCCAGCAGCGTCCAGCTGTGCAGATCGGGGGAAATCAGCAGCAAAATTTTACCCTGTAGCTGCAGGTTCTGCGCCGCCAGCACCATGTACCAGCTGCCGTTATGCTGCCAGACCTTGGGATCGCGCACGTGGCCGGTATAGCCTTCCGGCAGCGGCAGTACCGGGCCCAGCTTGCGAAACTCGCCATGTTCGTCCTGTACCGCCAGGCACTGCCATGCGGTGCGTCCGCCATCAAACTTCACATTACCGGTGTAGATTAGCGTCAGCTCGCCGTGGTTATCCACCGCGCTGCCGGAGTAGCAGCCGTGGCTTTCATAGCTCTCGGACGGCGCCAGCGCCAGCGGTTCGTGCCGCCACTGCACCAGGTCCGCCGAACTCCACTGCCCCCAGAATTTGGCGCCGTGCGCACAGGCCAGCGGGTTCCACTGATAGCACAGGGTGTAGCGGCCGTTAAACTGAATAAATCCGTTCGGATCGTTCATCAGCCCGACGGGCGGAGCCAGATGCCAGGCCGGGCGATGACGATCGGCGGCCGCGCGCTGCTGGCCGCTAAGTACCGCACGCAGCGCCTGTTTCACCAGATGGGCGTCACTCATGCTTTTACCTCAACTTTGATTTTCAGCAGTAACGACAGCACAAAGGCGGTAACAAAAGCAATCACCATGCCGATCAGATAGTTGATCATTGAGCTGCTCTGCACGATCGCCAGCCCCGGCAGGGCGGTCAGGCCGACGGCGACCATATTTACGTGCATAGCTACCACCCATGCACCGCCAACCGCGCCGCCGATCAGACCGGCGATAAATGGCTTAATAAAGCGCAGGTTGATACCGAAAATGGCTGCTTCAGTAATCCCAAGCATCGCCGAGAACGCCGAGGGCAGAACGATACTGCGGGTGCGCACGTCACGGGTTTTGAACCACACGGCCAGACAGGCACCGCCCTGGGCGACGTTGGCCATTGACCAGATCGGCAGCAGGAAGTTAACGCCGATTGACGGATTACCCAATAAACCCGCCTCAATGGCGTGGAAGCTGTGATGCACGCCGGTAATCACAATCACCGAGTACAGACCACCGAAAATTAACCCGGCCAGCCAGCCTGCATGGGCAATCAGCGTGCTGAGCACCAGGGAAATCCCTTCTCCCAGCCCACGACCGGCGGGGCCGATAATCAGCAGGGCAACGAAGCCGGAGATCACCACCGTCAGGAACGGCGTAAGGATAATATCCAGCGCGTTAGGGATAAATTTGCGTAAGGTTTTTTCGCAGTGGCTCATAAACCAGACGGCCAGAAGTACCGGGAACACCGTGCCCTGATAGCCGATCATCGCAATCTCCAGACCAAAGAAGTTCATGGTGTGGAAACCGCTGGCAACGCCCCATGCGTTGGTTAACGCCGGATGGGTGAGAATGCCGCCCAGCGTCGCGCCCAGATACGGATTGCCGCCAAACTCGCGCGCGGCGGTAAAACCAATCAGGATCGGCAGGATGATAAAGGCCGCAGAGCTGCACATATCCAGCATGATAAACAGTGCGCTGCTGGCATCGACCCAGCCATAGGTTTTCACCATACCCAGCAGGCCCATCAGCAGGCCGGAGGCGACAATTGCCGGAATAATCGGTACGAAGATATTCGACAGCGTGCGCGCGATGCGCTGTAGCGGATTCAGCTTTTTCGCTGCGATATCAGCCGCTTCACTTTTGCTGGATTCATTAATACCCGCTGCTTTAATAAACGCGGCGTGGACTTTATTGACGATGCCGCTGCCAAAGATAATCTGCATCTGGCCCGCATTACGAAAACAGCCTTTCACGCCTTCGATCGCTTCAATGGCCTCTTTCTGCACTTTATCATCATCGACCATCACCAGCCGCAGACGGGTGGCACAGTGCGCCGCGCTGGCGATATTTTCCCGGCCGCCCAGCAGCGGCAGTAGTTCACGGGCTATTTTGTCAAAATCCATCATTCCCTCAGTCGGTGATTTAATGTTTCAGGCCGGTTATCAGAACCAGGTTTCCATCTGTACGCCAAAGTTCCATTCACCACCGGCACTGAAGCCGCTGCTGCCGAACGAATCATCGCTGGCGTAGCGATCCAGTGAGTTGTTCCAGTCCATCCAGGTGGCGAAGAGACGAATTTCAGGGCGCGTGAAGAAGTCACCGATATCGGCAACTTTAAACGTCGGCGCAAAGGTCAGCTTCCAGAAACTGCCGGAGACCGCCTGCCGATCTTTATAGCCTTGCGGATCGAGATCCATGTATTGATAGCTGCCTTCATAAGCCAGCGCAAAACTCGGGTTGATTTCCTGGATCAGACGCGCATTTAATGTCGCCCAGCGGTAGTGGTCGCCCGCTGCATAGCGGTCGCTGCTGCTCTGTGCCAGCACCGCCGGGGCAAAGCTCCAGCGATCGCTGAGTGGAGTGACGCCGTAGCTGGCCAGGCGCCAGGTTTCAGCCTGCTGGGTCAGGTTGCCGTCGGAGCCGATGCCTTTAACTTCGGCACCCAGCCCGCGCCCGTAAAGCACGGCGGTTTTCGCCTGACCCTCACGCAGCCCCCAGAAGCTGTCGTTGTGCAGGGCCAGCATGGCGTGCAGGCCGGTGTCGCCCGCGTTATCGTTCTGGCGGGCGGTATTCACCCGCTCGTCGTTATCCTTCGCCCGCAGGCCGCTGAGCATCAGCTGGAACGGACCGGCAAAGTTATTGGTGGTGACAATGTAGTTTTGAATGGTGTTATCAATCGCTTCGATATCACCAAAGTTACGGCCATACAGCGAGAAGCTGCTCTTCAGCCCTTCGTTCCACTGTACGTCGTAGATACCGCCGCCGGTCCCGGCGAGGAACACCACGTCGGAATCCAGCCAGTGGATGTCAAAGTTATCGCGGTCAAAGCGCTTACCGGCCCACAGGGTACTGTGGCTAAACGGACCGCTGAAATCCGGTAGATTGCCCAGCTCAACAAACGCCTGGCGAATATTCAGTTCGCTGGTGCTGCCGGTCCAGTCGTTATAGTCCTTCTGCCCGTCGGCCAGCATCGCCTTGAAGCGGGTAGTGGCGCCGTTAGCCAGCTGCTGTTTGTGTTCGAAATTCAGTTCAACGTAGGTGTTGTTTTCATTGCCCAGTCGACCCACCGCACCGCCGGTTTCCCCGGCTGGAGTTAGATAAGGACCGCTCTGTGTGCCTGCAGCCGAGTCGTTCATGATCAGGCCGGAACGG
The DNA here is from genome assembly GCF_016624745.1 of Erwinia sp. S43. Classification (NCBI taxonomy): domain Bacteria; kingdom Pseudomonadati; phylum Pseudomonadota; class Gammaproteobacteria; order Enterobacterales; family Erwiniaceae; genus Erwinia; species Erwinia sp. S43. The sequence continues at coordinate 87,717 of NZ_JACVTX010000022.1, forward strand.
GCATAGCCGTGGAATTCAAATCCGTCAGCGAACGAGGGTTTGCTTTCCACCGGGGCGGCGCTGGCCGTTTGCGCTGGCTGGGCGTTCGCCGCAGTGGCAGAGCCCGCGACGGCAGAAGCGGCTACAGACGCTGAGCCCGGCTGGGCGCTACCGGATGCAGAATATGAAGATGCCGGAGAATCTGCCGCTGCCGATCGGGCTGAAAGCGTAGCCGCTTCATTTTGACGGGCCGTCTGTGCCTGAAGTCTGGCGACATCTTTCTCTGCCCGGCTGGCGCGGGTTTCCGCGTTGGCAGCACGATTTTCAGCCTGTTGCAGGCGTGCTTCCATCGCGGCTAATCGCGCTTCAAGGCTGCTGAGAGTCGGGGCGGCGAAACTGAGTGTGGGTGTTGCAAGCGCCAGACCGATGGCAAGGGTCAGAATTGATGGTTTGATCATCTTCTCGGTTTTCCAGAGTGTGTGTTTTATGATTTTGCTAAACCGGTTCGATCGCGAGGTTATGCCAGGTGGCACGAAATGATCAATCTGAATTGCTAACCCGGTTTAGGAAGTGTGATCGGGTTAGCATTTTATCCATTTAATTAGTGGATTTCGGCGAGATCTGCGGCGTAGGGCAGAGCGGTCATTGCGCCTTTAGCGGTGGTGGCCGCCGCGCCACTGCGCTGCGCCTGCTGAATGGCTGATTCCAGCTTGTGCGGTGCCAGCGGGCTGTCTTCCTGCGCCAGTGCCGCCAGCAGCCCGGCAACGAAGGCATCGCCCGCGCCGGTGGTATCGACGACGTTCACGGTTGGAGCCGGGAAGTGTCGCTGCGTGCCGTTCTGCCACAGCCAGACGCCTTCGGCACCGCAGGTCACCAGCAGCAGTGCGGGCTGATAGCGGCTGCCGAAATCGGCAATACGCGCGGCAAGATCGCTGGCGTCACTGAGGGTCGCTAACTCGTCTTCAGACAGTTTGATAATATCGGCCAGCTGGAAGGCGGTATCCAGCAGGGATGTCAGCAGCTGGTGGTCAGGCCACAGATCTTCGCGCAGATTGGGATCGAAGCTTACCCAGCCACCTGCCTGTTTGATGGCATGCATTGCCTCCAGCGCTGCGCTGCGGCTGGGCTCGGCGCTGAGGGCAATCGAGCAGAGGTGCAGCCCTTCACCGGCGGCGAAGCGCGGCAGGCGCTCGCTGCTGAGGAACAGGTCAGCGGCGGGGCGCACCATAAAGGTAAACTGTCGCTCGCCGTGCTGGTCCAGGCTGACCAGCACGGTAGAGGTGCGATGGCCTTTTTCGCGATGCATATTGCTGATATCAACGCCTTCGTCGCGTAGTGTGTGCTGCAGGAATTCGCCGAACGGGTCATCGCCCACGCAGCCGATAAAGGCGCTATTACCACCAAGCCGCGCGATGCCAACCGCGACGTTAGCCGGTGCGCCGCCGGGGCATTTCAACAGGCGATCCTCCTGTTCCGGTAGCAAATCGATTACTGCATCACCCAATACCCAGATTCGTTGCGTCATTGTGATTGTCCTGAAGTAAAAATCTGCCAGTAAGCTAAACTGGTTTAGCAAAAAAGAAAAGTGTTAATGTTCGCCGACTGGTTTGGGGGGCGGTGATTATGGAATAGCAATAGCTGTGGCTGGTGTGGTCGATGTGTCGGGACCCGCCTCTGCGGCTGGCGGGCGGTCCTCGCGCCGCTATGCGGTGCCTTCGGTTACGGCATCGTGCCTTTCGGAGCGACGTATTTCGGGTATGGCTGTGTTTGTGTTTGTGTTTGTGGCTGTGGTGGCTGGAGTGTCGGGACCCGCCTCTGCGGCTGGCGGGCGGTCCTCACGCCGCTATGCGGTGCCTTCGGTTACGGCATCACGCCTTTCGGATCGGCGCGGAGCGGGCGTCCTGCCCGCGCCACGCCTGATGTCAGCATCCCTGCTGCCATCTCCGGCCGTGCTGCCTTCACCTCAGCGCTGCGGATTGCCCGTCAGCCGCAGAGGCGGGTCCCCTCGGTACTACTGAGTCGCTGTAGATCTAAAAACCTACATTTCAGGCCACACAAAACTGTCAAAGCAGACGGGTAGGGATCCCGAACGGGCTATCCGCAGCGCTGAACGTAGAGAGGAAGCCCGGATTTGCCCACACGGACGTGGGCAAAAGGCGCAGCCGCGCAGGACGCGCGTCTGCGGTGGTCCGTGAGGCTGACGAACGA
>NZ_JACVTX010000023.1:0-83702 GCF_016624745.1 Erwinia sp. S43
ACCTGCCTGTCACGCAGGGGGTCGCGGGTTCGAGCCCCGTCCGTTCCGCCACCCTTTTAGGGGCGTAGTTCAATTGGTAGAGCACCGGTCTCCAAAACCGGGTGTTGGGAGTTCGAGTCTCTCCGCCCCTGCCAGATAAAGAAAAAACCTTTGCTTAGGCAAAGGTTTTTTTTTGCCTAAAATTCAAGAAACAAAGCTCATAATGATAAAAGATATGTAACCGCACTTAAAGCTATGCTGTAAGTGCGAGTTATAAAGAGCCGTTCTACGGCTCTTTTGTCGCTTTTATCAACATTAGTTGGTTAGATATTGACCGGTAATTTAATGAGTTGACGGATGTGTGTTTGCTGATCGCTATTTTGTAACCAGACTGCGTAAAGGGGTCTGAGGACAACTGCGGTATCCTGAATTGAGAGAAGATCGCTGTACTCCGCCTCCCAGAAGTCCGGTAAAAATGCACAGGCTCCTGTTGTATGCAACAGCTGGCGCGTTAAATGTGCTGAGGTTGTCGTCAGTACAGGTATGTCATCGGCACCGGCAAGATAGTTTTCATGTTGATGAAAATCGGCCCCCCATTCCAGCTTAATATAATCATATTTCTCCTTTTTCTCCGATTTTCGCGACCTGAACAGCGCCAATGAAATATGGCCAATTTGATGGCTTGTCAGCTCGTCCATTTTGGGTGCTTCAGTGGTAATCAACAGATCGAGTTGACGTTCATGAAGCTGCTTAACCATCAGATGACGCTGAGCGATTCGTGCTTCAAGATGCAGACTCTCGCGCTGTTGATACAGCGTTTGTAGCCAGGGGGTTAGATAGGCTTCCCAGAGCGAAGCACTGGCCCCTATCGACAGCTCATGGTGCTGTTGAGTATGTGAAACCTCTTTCTTAGCCATTTGCCACGTATTCATCAGGCTTTCAGCATATGGCAGTAAACGCTCACCCGCTGAGGTTAACCTGATATTGTTACGGTGCCGGGTAAAAAGGTTCACACCCAGCTGATTTTCAAGCTGTCGAATGCGAAAACTAACGGCGGACTGCGTTAGATAGAGCGCTTCCGCAGCTCGTCCGAAGTGGCGAGTTCTGCTCACTTCAAGAAAGGTTTTTAGTAATTCCGTATCCACAGCGATCTCCTAAAAAACATTTGTCGTTATGATTTAAATGTTTTGTTTTACACTCTGTCAAGCCTATCTAATACTCCGCGCCATAAATAGCTCGGCCTTAAAAGAGTTAGGAGCGTGTAAAATGGCGGAAAGCTTCGCAACAACCAGTCGTTTTTTTGATAACAAACACTATCCCCGCGGGTTCTCCCGGCACGGTGATTTCACCATCAAAGAAGCCCAACTTCTTGAGCGCCATGGTTATGCTTTTAACGAGCTGGATCTGGCAAAGCGTGAGCCGACGACGGAAGAAGAGCGTCTGTTTATCGAAGTGTGCCGCGGTGTACGTGAGCCGCAAACTGAAGCAGAAAGAGTCTGGTCTAAGTACATGACCCGAATTAAACGTCCTAAGCGTTTTCATACCCTTTCTGGCGGTAAACCGCAGATGGAAGGTGTTGAAGACTATTCGGATAGCGACGATTAAGATTAAGGGGCTTCGGCCCCTTTTTAATGCCTGCTATCCCAGACTTTTCTGTAGATTAATCAGTAATCGATCCATTCCCCGATAGCTCACCGCTTCAGTCAGATGTTCCCGATCAATCTCGTTATCATTTGCCAAATCGGCAATCGTCCGTGCCACTTTTAAAATTCGCTGCCAGGCCCTCACCGAGAGCCCAAGTTGATTCAACACCTGTTCCAGCCACTCGGCATCCTCCGTTTTTAACATGCAGAAGTCTTTGATCTCATGATGACTCATCAACGCGTTCACTTTTCCCACGCGTGCGAGCTGACGCTCACGCGCAGCGACAACACGTTTTCTGACGGTATCGCTGGATTCACTGCCACGCCTTTGCGCGCTCAGTGTTCCCGTCGGTAGCAGCGGTACTTCCAGTGAAAGATCAAAACGGTCAAGGAAGGGACCGGATAATCGGCTTAAATAGCGCAGCGTTTGCTGCGGAGAGCAGCGATTATGGGGACCGTTGTAATGACCAGTAGGACTGGGATTCATCGCGGCGATCAGCTGGAATCTGGCCGGATAGGTCACCTTAGCTCGGGCGCGAGATATCCCGATCTCGCCGGACTCCAGCGGTTCACGCAGAGCGTCCAACGCACGGCGTTCAAACTCAGGTAGCTCATCAAGAAAAAGCACCCCGTTATGCGCCAGCGATATCTCGCCCGGCTTTGGTATTGCTCCTCCGCCAACCAGAGCAAACAGTGAGGCGCTATGGTGGGGAGAGCGAAATGGCCGCTGACGCCAGTGAGTATGCACAGTGTCATTCCTGACAAGGCTGGCTATGCAGGCACTTTCCAGCGCTTCCCGATCGTTTAGCGGCGGCATAAGGCCGTTCAGGCGTGTTGCCAGCATCGTCTTACCGGTACCGGGGGGCCCGATTAGCAACAGGTTATGCCCGCCGGCAGCAGCGATCTCTAGTGCGCGCTTGGCCTGCTGTTGGCCGATCACCTCCTGCAGGTCACCCTCCGCTGTTGGCAGGTCATCATGCTTTACACATGCGCGCTCCAGCTGGGCTTCGCCATGCAGAAAGGCGCAGACTTCCAGCAAATCACGAGCAAGCAAATTATCACCGTGTTCTATCAGGCCAACCTCCGCGAGATTATCCGCTGAGAGGATAAGCTGCCTCCCTGCATCATGAGCTGCCATCGCCGCCGGGATAACCGCCTGTACGCCCCTCAGAGCGCCTGTAAGCGCCAGTTCGCCCAGGAACTCATATTGAGTGAGTTTCTCCGCAGGAATCTGTTCTGAGGCTGCGAGAATAGCAACTGCGATAGGAAGATCGAATCTTCCCCCTTCTTTGGGCAAATCCGCCGGGGCGAGGTTAACGGTGATGCGTTTGGCCGGGAAAGAAAATCCGCAGTTAATAATGGCGCTGCGTACCCGGTCACGAGCCTCTTTGACGGCTGTTTCAGGCAGCCCCACCATGGAAAGTGCGGGAAGCCCATTACTGAGGTGGACTTCGACGCAAACCTGGGGGGCCTGAATGCCAATTGCAGCACGAGTGTAAGCAACAGATAACGACATGGAGCCTCCTTTTGGCGTTACTGTGCATACAAATTTCTATCCTGACGATGAGTAAAAGGGATCGCTGTGAGATGGGCTGACAGTTATTTTTTGATGATGGAGCGCGTTTCACCACGCTGCGAGCTGCGACGAAATTCCACTATGTGGAATTAAAGCGATCACGGCAGGTGAGTATTGAAAATAAATCAACATCTTCTTATTCACTGAATAACAATACTTTTTACTTTTTTTGCGTACGCTGTCATAAAATAAAATGATGAAAAAAGTTGAACGCAAACGCGTAACTGTGATAACTCTATAGACATTAATTCGAACAAGTGAATTTACAGAATCCAAATGAAAGCCCTTCTACGAGTCATTAGCCTAGTCGTCATTAGCGTCGTCGTGATTATTATCACGCCGTGCGGGGCTACGCTCGGAGAAAGAAAGGCTTAAAAATCAAGCCTGAATTCGAAAGAACCCCCGCACCGAAAGGTCCGGGGGTTTTTTTTTAGCAAGACAAAACGTGTGAGGAACAGAAGATGAACAGTAGCATAAAATGCTGTTGTTCCCAGCCAGAGGCGGGGGAATAACTATGAATGGTGCACAGTGGGTGGTTCAAGCTTTGCGTGCACAGGGAGTCGAGACAGTATTCGGCTATCCTGGTGGAGCAATTATGCCGGTCTATGACGCGCTCTATGACGGCGGTGTCGAACACCTACTGTGCCGCCACGAGCAGGGTGCAGCCATGGCCGCTATCGGCTTTGCCCGTGCTACCGGAAAAGTCGGCGTCTGTATCGCCACTTCTGGCCCCGGCGCGACCAATCTGATCACGGGTCTGGCTGATGCGATGCTGGATTCTGTTCCTATTGTTGCCATTACCGGCCAGGTCTCTTCTGCGGTCATGGGCACCGATGCCTTCCAGGAGATCGACGTTCTGGGCCTCTCGCTGGCTTGTACCAAGCATAGCTTCCTGGTGGAATCGCTCGATGAACTGCCGGGCGTGATGGCTGAAGCCTTTGCCATTGCTAAATCGGGTCGTCCCGGCCCTGTTCTGGTTGATATTCCTAAAGATATCCAATTGGCCAGCGGCGACCTGATAGCCCATCTGCTGCCTGTGGAAGAGGAGCAGGACCATCCGCACGTTGAACTGCAGCAGGCCCGCCAGCTGCTGGCACAGTCGCAGAAGCCGATTCTGTATGTTGGCGGTGGCGTGGGAATGGCCGATGCGGTCCATGCGCTGCGTGCTTTCGCCAAAGAAACCGGCATTCCAACCGTGGCTACCCTGAAAGGCCTGGGCACGCCGGATGCGGAAGATGAGTGTTATCTGGGCATGCTGGGCATGCACGGCACCAAGGCTGCCAACCTCGCCGTTCAGCAGTGCGATCTGCTGATTGCCGTCGGTGCTCGCTTTGACGACCGGGTGACCGGCAAGCTGGACACCTTTGCGCCGCATGCCAGCGTTATCCATATGGATATCGACCCGGCGGAACTGAACAAACTGCGCCGCGCGCATGTTGCCCTGCAGGGCGATCTGAACAAGCTGCTGCCCGATCTTTATCATCCGGTAGCGATCTCAGCATGGCGTGAAGAGATCAAAGCGCTGAAAGCCGATCACGGCTGGCGTTACGATCATCCGGGCGAAGCGATTTTTGCTCCGCTGTTCCTGAAGCAGCTGTCGGACCGCAAATCGGATAGCAGCGTTGTGACTACGGATGTGGGGCAGCACCAGATGTGGGCTGCACAGCATATGAGCTTTACCCGTCCGGAGAATTTCATCACCTCAAGCGGGCTGGGCACGATGGGCTTTGGTCTGCCGGCTGCCGTAGGTGCTCAGGTGGCTCGCCCCGACGATACCGTGATCTGCGTATCCGGTGATGGCTCCTTTATGATGAATGTACAGGAGCTGGGCACCATCAAGCGCAAACAGCTGCCGGTGAAGATCGTGCTGCTGGATAACCAGCGTTTAGGCATGGTACGCCAGTGGCAGCAGTTGTTCTTCGAAGAACGCTATAGCGAAACCAATCTCTCAGATAACCCGGACTTTCTCACACTGGCCAGCGCTTTCAATATTCCCGGCCAGCGTATTACCCGTAAAGATCAGGTCGACGCCGCATTAGACGCTTTGCTGCACAGTGAAGGGCCATACATGCTCCACGTCGCGATTGACGAGCATGAGAACGTCTGGCCTCTGGTGCCACCCGGTGCCAGCAACGAAAATATGATGGAGAAAACCTCATGATGCAGCATCAATTGTCTATCGAAGCACGTTTTCGTCCGGAAGTTCTGGAACGTATTTTACGTGTTATCCGCCACCGTGGTTTTCAGGTGTGCACGATGAATATGGCTTCGCAGGCGAATACTGACAATATTAATATTGAATTGACCGTTGCCAGCCAGCGCTCTGTCGATTTACTGTCAACGCAGTTAAGTAAACTGATGGACGTTGCATGCGTTCAGGTTCAACAACAGACAACACAACAAATCCGCGCTTAAGCGGGCAAGGAAATTAGAATGACGAAGAAAGCTGACTTTATCTGGTTCAATGGCGAGATGGTTAAATGGGAAGACGCGAAGGTAAGCGTTATGTCCCACGCACTGCACTACGGTACATCCGTATTTGAAGGCGTCCGTTGCTATGACTCGCACAAAGGGCCAGTGGTCTTCCGCCATCGTGAACACATGCAGCGTCTGCGTGATTCTGCAAAAATCTATCGTTTCCCTGTCAGCCAGAGCGTTGATGAACTGATGGAAGCGTGCCGCGAAACGCTGCGCAAGAACAACTTGAAAAGCGCATATATTCGTCCGCTGGTATTTGTTGGCGACGTGGGCCTGGGCGTGAACCCGCCAGATGGCTACAGCACTGATGTGATCATCGCCGCGTTCCCGTGGGGTGCTTACCTGGGTGCTGAAGCGCTGGAGCAGGGGATCGATGCGATGGTTTCTTCATGGAACCGCGTAGCGCCAAACACCCTGCCAACCGCCGCTAAAGCCGGTGGTAACTACCTGTCCTCCCTGCTGGTTGGCAGCGAAGCGCGTCGCCACGGCTATCAGGAAGGTATCGCACTGGACACTCACGGCTACATCTCTGAAGGTGCCGGTGAGAACCTGTTTGAAGTGAAAGACGGCATTCTGTTTACCCCGCCGTTCACCTCTTCCGCACTGCCGGGTATTACTCGTGATGCCATTATTAAACTGGCGCAGGATCTGGGTATTGAAGTGCGTGAGCAGGTACTGTCTCGTGAATCACTGTATCTGGCAGATGAAGTCTTCATGTCCGGTACTGCCGCTGAGATTACTCCGGTACGCAGCGTTGATGGTATTCAGGTCGGTGCGGGCAAACGTGGCCCGGTTACCGAGCGTATTCAGTCTGCATTCTTTGGTCTGTTCACTGGCGAAACTGAAGACAAATGGGGTTGGCTGGATCCGGTTAACTCATAAGAACTATACATTTTCTCGGGCGTCATTTGACGCCCGCGTATCATCGATTTCTGGAGTAATAGAGCATGCCTAAGTACCGTTCCGCCACCACCACCCACGGGCGCAATATGGCGGGTGCCCGTGCCCTGTGGCGCGCCACAGGAATGACCGATGATGACTTCGGTAAGCCGATCATTGCGGTTGTAAACTCCTTCACGCAGTTTGTGCCGGGTCACGTTCACCTGCGCGATCTGGGTAAACTGGTTGCTGAGCAGATCGAAGCGTCAGGCGGCGTGGCGAAAGAGTTTAATACCATCGCCGTTGATGATGGTATCGCTATGGGCCACGGCGGCATGCTTTATTCTCTGCCGTCACGTGAGCTGATCGCTGACTCGGTCGAATACATGGTCAACGCACACTGTGCCGACGCCATGGTTTGTATCTCCAACTGTGACAAAATCACCCCGGGAATGCTGATGGCGTCGCTGCGCCTGAATATTCCGGTGATCTTCGTTTCCGGCGGCCCGATGGAAGCCGGTAAAACCAAGCTGTCGGATAAAATCATCAAGCTGGATCTCGTCGATGCAATGATTCAGGGCGCAAACCCTAACGTCAGCGATGCCGACAGTGAGCAGATTGAGCGTTCCGCCTGTCCGACCTGTGGTTCCTGTTCCGGTATGTTCACCGCCAACTCGATGAACTGCCTGACCGAAGCGCTGGGGCTGTCCCAGCCGGGCAACGGTTCGCTGCTGGCGACACACGCTGACCGTAAAGAGCTGTTCCTGACCGCTGGCCAGCGCATTGTTAGCCTGACTAAACGCTATTATGAGCAGGGTGACGTCAACATGCTGCCGCGTAATATCGCGACGAAAGCCGCGTTCGAAAACGCGATGACGCTGGATATCGCCATGGGCGGTTCAACGAATACCGTTCTGCACCTGCTGGCGGCCGCGCAGGAAGGCGAAATCGAATTCAACATGTCCGATATCGATCGCCTGTCACGTAAAGTCCCGCATCTGTGCAAAGTGGCGCCAAGCACGCCGAAATATCACATGGAAGACGTTCACCGTGCGGGTGGCGTGATCGGCATTCTGGGTGAGTTGGATCGTGCAGGGCTGATCGACACCAGCGTGCGCAATATTCTGCAGCAGACCATGCGTGAAACGCTCGATCAGTACGACATCATGCTGACCAAAGACGAAGCGGTGAAAAAGATGTTCCGCGCCGGTCCGGCCGGTATTCGTACCACTCAGGCTTTCTCACAGGATTGCCGCTGGGACACGCTGGATGATGACCGTCAGGAAGGGTGTATTCGTACCCGCGAACACGCGTTCTCTCAGGATGGCGGCCTGGCTGTGCTGTACGGCAACATCTCAGAAGATGGCTGTATCGTTAAAACCGCCAGCGTTGACGCAGAACTGCTGACCTTCAAAGGTCCGGCAAAAGTCTACGAGAGCCAGGATGATGCGGTAGACGCGATCCTCGGCGGCAAAGTGGTAGCGGGCGACTGCGTTGTTATCCGCTATGAAGGACCAAAAGGCGGTCCTGGCATGCAGGAGATGCTCTATCCGACCACCTATCTGAAATCGATGGGGCTGGGCAAAGCCTGTGCGCTGATCACCGATGGCCGTTTCTCAGGAGGCTCTTCCGGTCTCTCTGTGGGGCACATCTCACCAGAAGCGGCGAGCGGCGGAACCATCGCGCTGATTGAAGATGGCGACATGATCGAGCTGGATATTCCGAATCGTCGCATCCATCTGGATCTGCCAGACAACGAAATCCATGCACGCCGTGAAAAAGAGCTGGCGCGCGGTGATGCGGCTTACACGCCACACGGCCGTGAGCGTCAGGTTTCCTTTGCCCTGCGCGCCTATGCCACTCTGGCAACCAGCGCCGACAAAGGTGCGGTCCGCGATAAGAGCAAGCTGGGAGGCTAAAGATATGGCTGAGTCTCAACCGCTACCCGCACAGCCCTGTGGTGCGGAGTATCTGCGTGCGGTACTTCGCGCGCCGGTCTATGAAGTCGCCCAGGTAACGCCGCTGCAGAAAATGGAGAAAATCTCCTCGCGCCTCGGCAATACCATTCTGGTTAAGCGTGAAGATCGCCAGCCGGTGCACAGCTTCAAGCTGCGCGGTGCGTACGCGATGATCGCCGGGCTGACCGAAGAGCAGAAGGCGCGTGGTGTTGTCACCGCCTCGGCGGGGAATCATGCTCAGGGTGTGGCGCTGTCTGCCACCAAGCTGGGCATTAAATCCCTGATCGTGATGCCGGTTGCCACGGCGGATATCAAAGTTGATGCGGTGCGGGCATTTGGCGGTGAGGCTTACCTGTTCGGTGCCAACTTCGATGAGGCGAAAGCTAAGGCGATCGAACTGGCGGAACAGCAGGGTTATACCTTTGTTCCACCGTTCGATCATCCGATGGTGATCGCCGGTCAGGGTACGCTGGCGATGGAGCTACTGCAGCAGGATGCGCATCTCGATCGCGTATTCGTTCCGGTTGGCGGCGGCGGTTTGGCCGCGGGCGTCGCGGTGCTGATTAAGCAGCTGATGCCGCAGATTAAAGTGATCGCGGTTGAATCTAACGACTCGGCCTGCCTTAAGGCGGCGCTGGATGCCGGTCAGCCGGTCGATCTGCCTCGCGTTGGGCTATTTGCCGAAGGCGTGGCGGTGAAACGGATTGGTAGCGAAACCTTCCGTCTGTGTCAGGAATACATCGACGACATCGTGACCGTAGACAGCGATGCTATCTGCGCGGCGATGAAGGATCTGTTTGACGATGTGCGCGCGGTGGCGGAACCGTCCGGTGCGCTGGCGCTGGCCGGTATGAAAAAGTACATCCAGCAGCACCAGATTAAAGGTGAACGCCTGGCGCATGTGCTTTCCGGTGCTAACGTCAATTTCCACGGTTTGCGTTACGTTTCAGAGCGCTGCGAGCTGGGTGAACAGCGTGAGGCGCTGCTGGCGGTAACCATCCCGGAACAGCAGGGCAGCTTCCTGCGTTTCTGCCAGCTGCTGGGCGGACGTTCCGTCACGGAATTCAACTATCGCTATGCCAACGCCGATGATGCCTGCATTTTTGTCGGTGTGAGGCTGACCCGCGGGCTTGAAGAGCGTGAGGAGATCCTGGCGCTGCTCACCGAGGGTGGCTACAAGGTGGTCGATCTTTCCGATGATGAGATGGCGAAACTGCACGTGCGCTACATGGTCGGCGGTCGTCCATCTAAGCCGCTGCGTGAAAGGCTGTTCAGTTTCGAATTCCCGGAAGCCCCGGGGGCGCTCCTGCGTTTCCTGCAAACGCTGGGAACGCACTGGAATATCTCTCTGTTCCACTACCGCAGCCACGGTACCGATTACGGTCGCGTGCTGGCCGCGTTTGAGCTGAGTGACAACGAACCGCAGTTCGAAGAGCACCTGGCGGCGCTGGGATATGATTTCCACGATGAAACCCATAACCCGGCGTTCCGCTTCTTCCTCGCCGGTTAAAGCAGATTCCAGAACGCATCAATAAGCGGCTCATTGAGCCGCTTTTTTTGTACGCAAACGCCCAGTTCGAACGGCGCAACCATCTCTACGTCTTCCAGTTCCAGAATTCGGTTACGAATCGGTTCCGGGCTGTTCTCCAGCACCACATCCGGCAGCAGCGCAATACCGCAGCCCAGCGCCACCATAGAAACAATCGCCTCATGACCGGATACCGTGGCGTAAATCATTGGATTCGCAATATGACGATGGCGAAACCACAGATCGATGCGGCGGCGCGATGGCCCCTGCGCGGGCAGGATAAACGGGATCTGTGACCAGTCCGGCTCTGCCTGAGTTGCCTGGTTACGTACCGGGCAGGGCAGTGCGGGCGCAATCAGCACCAGCGGGATCAGCCCCAGCGGCATAAAGCCAATGCTGGCAGGCAGCGTCTCCGGGCGTCCGGCAATAGCAATATCGACTTCATTTGCCTGCACTTTCTCTACCGCATCGGCGGCATCCCCGGTGGTCAGCTTGATTTCAACCAGCGGATGCTCCGCGCGAAAGCGGTCGAGGATCGGCGGCAGATGACTGTAGGCGGCGGTAACAGAACAGAACAGACGCAGCTCACCGCTTAGTGATGGGCCGTTCTGCCCGATGGCGTGACGCATCTGCTGATACTGCAACAGCGTCTGCTGAGCAAACTGCCGCAGGCGTTCACCGGCATCGGTCAGGGTGACGGTGCGGTTATCACGCAGGAATAGCGCCTGGCCCAGGTCTTCCTCCAGCCGCTGGATCTGGCGGGATAGCGTGGAGGGGCTGACGTGCATGGCGCGCGCACTGCGCCCGAAATGGCGGCTCTCCGCCAGATGAAGGAATAATTTCAGGTCGCGCAAATCCATGGAATTGAGCCTCGTTTTTACGTTGCAGAACATGCAATGTCACGTTGTTAATATATCAATTTCAGCAATAGATTTCCTGTCATATGATAGGGTCTATTCAGGGCGGAGAAATCGACAGCCCGGACAACAAATAATACGCGAACACAACTTCAGGAGTGCCCATGTCTAACTATTTCAACACTTTGAACCTGCGCAACCAGTTAGCGCAATTAGGTAAATGCCGCTTCATGGCGCGCGAAGAATTTGCTGATGAAGCAAGCTACCTGAAAGGTAAAAAAGTCGTCATCGTTGGCTGTGGTGCTCAGGGTCTGAACCAGGGCCTGAACATGCGCGATTCTGGCCTGAATATCTCTTACGCTCTGCGTGCAGAAGCGATCGCTGAGAAACGCGCTTCATGGCGTAAAGCGACCGAGAATGGTTTCCAGGTAGGCACTTACGAAGATCTGATCCCACAGGCTGACCTGGTGGTTAACCTGACTCCGGACAAGCAGCACTCTTCTGTTGTTCAGGCAGTACAGCCGCTGATGAAAGACGGCGCTGCGCTGGGCTACTCTCACGGTTTCAACATCGTTGAAGTGGGTGAGCAGATCCGTAAAGACATCACCGTAGTGATGGTGGCACCGAAGTGCCCGGGTACTGAAGTTCGTGAAGAATACAAGCGTGGTTTCGGTGTGCCAACGCTGATCGCGGTTCACCCGGAAAACGATCCGAAAGGCGAAGGCATGGCGATTGCTAAAGCCTGGGCAGCGGCTACCGGCGGTCACCGTGCGGGCGTGCTGGAATCCTCTTTCGTTGCGGAAGTGAAATCTGACCTGATGGGCGAGCAGACTATCCTGTGCGGTATGCTGCAGGCTGGTTCTCTGCTGTGCTTCGACAAGCTGGTGGCGGAAGGTACTGATGCTGCCTACGCAGAAAAACTGATTCAGTTCGGCTGGGAAACCATCACCGAAGCGCTGAAGCAGGGCGGTATCACGCTGATGATGGATCGCCTGTCTAACCCGGCTAAACTGCGTGCTTATGCGCTGTCCGAGCAGCTGAAAACCATCATGGCTCCGCTGTTCCAGAAGCACATGGATGACATCATCTCCGGCGAATTCTCTTCCGGTATGATGGCTGACTGGGCTAACGACGACAAAAACCTGCTGGGCTGGCGTGAAGAGACCGGTAAAACCGCATTCGAAACTGCAGCACAGTTCGAAGGCAAAATTGCCGAGCAGACTTACTTCGACGAAGGCGTAGTAATGGTTGCCATGGTGAAAGCAGGCGTTGAGCTGGCGTTTGAAACCATGCTGGATGCGGGCATCATCGAAGAATCTGCTTACTACGAATCACTGCACGAGCTGCCGCTGATTGCGAACACCATTGCACGTAAGCGTCTGTATGAAATGAACGTGGTTATCTCTGATACCGCAGAATACGGTAACTACCTGTTCTCTTACGCGGCAGTACCGCTGCTGAAAGAGTTCATGACTACGCTGCAGGCGGGCGATCTGGGTAAAGCGGCAAGCACTTCGACTACCGTTGATAACGCGCAGCTGCGTGACGTTAACGAAGCGATTCGTCAGCACCCAATCGAGTCTGTTGGCCGCACTCTGCGTGGCTATATGACCGATATGAAACGTATCGCAGTAGCAGGCTAATATTCTCAGCGGAGTGACCCTCCGCCAGAGTGAAAAATGGCACCCTCGGGTGCCATTTTTTTATTTGCGGTACAATACCTTAATGATGTGGTAGCCGAACTGCGTATGCAGCGGGCCCTGCGGCTCGATCAGCGGGCAAGAGAACACCACTTTATCGAACGCCGGTACCATCGCACCCTGTTTGAACTCACCCAGATGTCCGCCTTTTTTCCCTGAAGGGCAGGTAGAGTGTTTCTTCGCCAGCTTTTCGAAATCACCACCCTGTTTCAGCTGTTCCAGCAGATCCAGTGCCAGTTTCTCTTCTTTAACCAGAATGTGCAGTGCTGCTGCCATTTTCGCCATGTTGCTCTCCAGAATATTTAGTCAGTCAGGCCCGCAGGCCGGATGGCGCTTACTATACCTGCTCACTCTTCCCGGCGCGACAGGCGCATTTGTTGCTATCTCCACCAGGTGGCTGAATGATGATTTCATGATCTTGTTCAGGACATGTTTTCAGGCGATGGCATGCGCAGAATTGATTTATCTACCCTTCACTTTTCTTCCCGGTTTTGAACGGCTCCACTGCTCTACAGGCAGGCTTTCTTTGGTTATACTTCCTGCCTGTTTTATTAGTGGAATAATCAAGCTATGCGTCTTAATCCTGGTCAGCAACACGCCGTTGAATTTGTTACCGGACCCTGTCTGGTGCTGGCTGGAGCCGGATCGGGTAAAACGCGCGTGATTACCAATAAAATTGCGCATCTGATCCGCGAATGCGGCTATCAGGCCCGGCACATTGCTGCTGTGACCTTCACCAATAAAGCCTCGCGTGAGATGAAAGAGCGCGTGGCGCAGACGCTGGGCCGCAAAGAAGCGCGCGGACTGATGATCTCAACCTTCCACACCCTCGGGCTGGAGATCATCAAACGTGAATATGCCGCGCTGGGGATGAAATCTAACTTTTCGCTGTTTGACGATCAGGACCAGCTGGCGCTGTTGAAAGATCTGACCGAGGAGTGGTTGGAGAACGATAAAAATCTGCTCCAGCTACTGACCTCGACGATCTCAAACTGGAAAAACGATCTGCTGGACCCACCACGTGCCGCCGCAGGCGCTCAGTCCGAGCGCGACAAGCTCTTTGCCCACTGCTACGCGCTGTATGATAAACACCTGAAATCCTGCAACGTGTTGGATTTCGACGATCTGATCCTGCTGCCCACGCTGCTGTTCCAGCGCAACCAGGAAGTCCGCGAGCGCTGGCAGCAACGCATTCGCTACCTGCTGGTGGATGAATATCAGGATACCAACACCAGCCAGTACGAGCTGGTTAAACTGCTGGTAGGCAGCCGTGCGCGCTTTACCGTAGTCGGGGACGATGACCAGTCTATCTACTCATGGCGCGGGGCGAGGCCGCAGAACCTGGTGCTGCTGAAAGAGGATTTCCCGGCGTTGCAGGTGATCAAGCTGGAGCAGAACTACCGTTCTTCGGAACGTATTCTGAAAGCGGCGAACATCCTGATCGCTAATAATCCGCACGTGTTTGAAAAACGCCTTTTCTCCGAGCTGGGTTACGGAGCGGAGCTGAAGGTGGTGATGGCTAACCATGAAGAGCACGAAGCCGAGCGGGTGGCGGGCGAGCTGATAGCACACCACTTTATTAATAAGACGCAGTATAAAGACTACGCCATTCTCTATCGCGGCAACCACCAGTCGCGGGTCTTTGAAAAAATGCTGATGCAGAACCGCATTCCCTACCGGATCTCCGGCGGTACTTCATTCTTCTCGCGTCCGGAAATCAAAGATCTGCTGGCCTATCTGCGGGTGCTGACCAATGCCGATGACGACAGCGCCTTTATGCGCATCGTTAATACGCCGCGGCGCGAAATTGGATCTGCCACACTGCAAAAGCTGGGTGAATGGGCGATGCAGCGTAATAAGAGCCTGTTTACCGCCAGCTTTGATATGGGGCTGGGCCAGACGCTGACCGGCCGCGGTCTGGAGTCACTCCAGCGTTTCACCCACTGGCTGCAGGAGATCGCCAGGCTGGCGGAGCGGGAACCAGTTGCCGCCGTACGCGATCTGATCCACGGTATTGATTATGAGAGCTGGCTGTTTGAAACCTCCGCCAGCCCGAAAGCCGCTGAAATGCGCATGAAGAACGTCAATACGCTGTTCCAGTGGATGACGGAAATGCTCGAAGGCAGCGATATCGATGAACCGATGACGCTGACCCAGGTGGTTACGCGCTTCACCCTGCGCGATATGATGGAGCGCGGTGAGAGCGATGAAGAGGCCGACCAGGTGCAGCTGATGACGCTGCATGCCTCAAAGGGTCTTGAGTTCCCTTATGTGTATCTGGTGGGCATGGAAGAGGGACTGTTACCCCATCAGAGCAGTATTGATGAAAACAACGTTGAGGAAGAACGTCGCCTGGCCTATGTCGGCATCACCCGTGCGCAAAAAGAGCTGACCTTCAGTCTGTGTCGCGAACGCCGTCAGTACGGTGAGCTGATTCGCCCGGAACCCAGCCGCTTCTTACTGGAACTGCCGCAGGATGATCTGCAGTGGGAGCGAGAGCGCAAGGTGGTGAGTGCGGAAGAGCGGATGCAAACCGGCCAAAGTCGGGTAGCCGGTCTGCGCGCGATGCTGGATAAAGCGAAGAAATAATACGACCGTCAGACGACGGTCAGGTGCCAGTGTACATAGCTCTGCCAGTGGACTTCCTGTTCCAGCAGTTCGGCGCGTAGCGGATGCGCCTGCAGCCAGCCTGCGGGTAGCGTGAGGCTCAGCGTATCATCATCGGCCTGTAAACGAACGGCTGGCAGCGTGTTATCGCGACGGCGGCTGGAGAAGATAATTGCCAGGCGTAGCAGACGGCACAGGCGCTCCGCCACGCGCGGCGGTACGGCATTCTGCTGACTTAACAGTGCCAGATCGATACCGTTGACCTGGTTTTGCAGCAGAGTGGCCAGCAGTTTTTTCTGCGCAGGCGTAAAGCCCGGCAGGTCCAGATGACGTACCAGATAAGCGGAATGCTGCGGAGCCTGGCGGAAATCGACGCTCAGGCCGATTTCATGGATCAGGCAGGCGCTTTCCAACAGGTCGCGGCTCAGATCGTCCAGCTTCCAGCTGTTGCTCACCTGACGGGTGAAGCTTTCCGCCAGCTGGCGCACGCGATCGGCCTGCTCAACATCGATAGCGAAGCGGCGCTGAATATTGTGCAGCGTGCGTTTACGGATATCACGATCGACCGGAAGATGCAGCATGCCGTACACCAGGCCCTCGCGCAGTGCGCCACCTGCCAGGGTCATGCTGCTGATATTCAGTTCGGTGAAAATGGCAATCAGTATCGACAGCCCGCTCGGGAACACCAGAGCGCGCTCCAGCGTCAGGCCTTCAATTTCCAGCTCTTCCAACTTTCCGCACTGAATAGCGCGCTGTTTAAGCTGCTGCAGTTTGTTCAGGGTAATGCGTTCATCCATTCCCTGCGCCATCATAATTTCCTGTAGCGCCTGCACGGTGCCGGAAGCACCGACACAAACCTGCCAGCCCTGCTCACGCAAAACGCTTGCCACCGGGCGGATCATTTCACGCGCGGCCTCTTCGGCCTGGGCGAAATTCTCTTTTCCCAGATGGCGGTCGGTAAAATAACGCTCCAGCCAGGTGACGCAACCCATCGACAGACTGAACAGTGAGGTCGTTTGCGAACCTTTACCGGTGACCAGTTCCGTACTGCCGCCGCCAATATCCACCACCAGGCGTTTATCGGACCCGCCGGTAGTATGAGCGACGCCCTGATAGATCAGCCGCGCTTCTTCTTCACCGCTGATCACATTAATCGGGCAATTGAGAATTTGCTGGGCCTTAACCAGGAAACTGTCGGCGTTGACGGCGATACGCAGTGTGGCAGTGGCCACGACGCGGATCTGCTCCGGGGGAATATCCTGCAGCTGTTCTGAAAACAGCCGCAGACACTGCCAGCCACGCTCCATCGCTTCTTCAGAAAGCTGGCTGCTGCCATCAAGACCTGCAGCAAGACGCACTTTACGCTTGATGCGGGCGATGGTCTGGATACTGCCAGCCACCTCGCGCACCACCAACATATGAAAACTGTTCGATCCCAGATCGATTGCAGCATAGAGTGATGACGCGCTGAGCATAGAGACGTTAACCTGAGCGTTTGCGGTTAGGGTTTCGCGGTGCGCTACCACGGCGATTGTTATTTCCCCCACGACGCAGGTTGTTGCCTGTGCGGTTGCGGGTTAAGCGTTTTGGCGGCGGCAGTTCACTCATCAGCGCATCGCTGTTGTAGCGGCTGACCGGAATGCTGTGACCAATATATTCTTCAATCGCTGGCAAATTCAGCGCGTACTCTTCACAGGCCAGGCTGATTGAGTGCCCATTTGCGCCAGCGCGGCCGGTACGTCCGATGCGGTGAACGTAATCTTCGCGATCGTCAGGCAGATCGTAGTTAAACACGTGCGTTACCGCAGGAATGTGTAAACCACGGGCGGCTACGTCAGTCGCAACCAGGATATCCACGTCACCTTTGGTGAAATCGTCCAGAATACGCAGGCGTTTTTTCTGAGCCACATCACCGGTCAGCAGGCCTACGCGATGACCATCGGCAGCCAGATGGCCCCAGATATCTTCGCAGCGGTGCTTGGTATTGGCGAAAATAATCGCCCGGTCAGGCCACTCTTCTTCCAGCAGCGTTTGCAGCAAACGCATTTTTTCTTCGTTGGAAGGGTAGAACAGCTCTTCTTTAATGCGGTGCCCGGTTTTCTGCTCTGGCTCGACCTCAACGTACTCGGCGTTGTTCATGTTTTCGAAGGCCAGCTCGCGCACACGGAACGACAGCGTGGCGGAGAACAACATATTCAGGCGCTGGTTCGCGGCAGGCATGCGGCGGAACAGCCAGCGGATATCTTTGATAAAGCCGAGATCGAACATACGATCGGCTTCGTCGAGGACGACGACCTGGATAGCACCTAAATTAACGTGATTTTGTTTCGCATAATCGATTAAACGGCCCGTGGTGCCAATCAGAATATCAACACCGCTTTCCAGCACTTTCAGCTGCTTATCATAACCATCGCCACCGTAGGCAAGGCCGAGTTTTAGCCCGGTAACCTGCGCCAGTGGTTCCGCATCCGCGTGGATCTGAACGGCCAGTTCACGCGTCGGAGCCAGGATCAGCGCGCGCGGTTGGTTAATCTGGCGGCCTTCCGGTGCAGGGTGAGAAAGAAGATGATGAAACGTTGACGTTAAAAACGCCATCGTTTTGCCCGTACCGGTTTGCGCCTGACCTGCTACATCACGCCCGGAGAGCGTAAAAGGTAATGCCAGCGCCTGAATAGGCGTGCAATTATGAAACCCTTTATTATCAAGAGCTTCAATGACCTGAGGATGCAGGGCGAAGTCGGAAAACTTCTTTTCGGTTAAGTGTGTTTTGCTCATAGTGTGGTAGAATATCAGCTAAGTATTGCTTTACGAAAGCATATCCGTTGAAATAAAAGCAGTGAAATTGTTAATCTGATGCTGCTTAATGCTACATCATCAAGATCAAGATAATCCCCCTGGAGTAAACATGAGCGCTAAAATTGTTCACCTGTCCGATGATAGCTTCGAAACTGATGTCCTGAAAGCTGATGGTTTAACGCTGGTAGACTTCTGGGCAGAATGGTGTGGCCCTTGCAAGATGATTGCCCCAATCCTGAATGAAGTTGCCGAAGAGTATGAAGGCAAGCTGACGATTGCCAAGCTCAACATTGATGAGCATCCGGCTACAGCGCCTAAGTACGGCATTCGCGGTATCCCAACACTGCTGCTGTTTAAAGGTGGCGAAGTCATCGCGACTAAAGTTGGTGCACTGTCTAAAGGTCAGCTTAAAGAGTTCCTGAACGCGAACCTGGGCTAATCATGCTTTGCCGGCGCCTGGCGGTTTGTAATTTTTCTCAGACCGCTAGACGCCCCGCATTAAGCGTGCTAAGTTAAATCCGCTGCACGACGAACTTACCTGTAGTTTGAATCTTTAGAATTATCCCTTGTTGAATACTGTATTCGTCTAAATCTTACAGACATTCGACAATCTGACGGTTAGCATCAACTGAATTCCGGCGTCTTTCTACACCGTCTCCTCGTTTCGGATCTGCGTTTTCCTGTACGTGATCATCGAGCGGACTTTAGAACAGAGTGCCATTTAACAGGCATGGACCTTTTGCCATACTATTCACGACAAACAGTTCAAGATTTACCCCGAGTTTAAGAACCCACCATTATGAATCTTACCGAATTAAAAAATACGCCGGTTTCTGACCTGATCACTCTCGGCGAAAACATGGGGCTGGAAAACCTGGCGCGTATGCGCAAACAGGATATTATTTTCGCCATCCTCAAGCAGCATGCTAAAAGTGGCGAAGATATCTTCGGCGATGGCGTACTCGAGATACTCCAGGATGGATTTGGTTTCCTCCGTTCCGGAGACAGTTCCTACCTCGCAGGCCCCGATGACATCTACGTTTCCCCCAGCCAAATCCGCCGCTTCAACCTCCGCACTGGTGACACAATCTCTGGGAAGATCCGTCCACCAAAAGAAGGTGAGCGTTACTTTGCGCTGCTGAAAGTTAACGAAGTTAACTACGACAAACCGGAAAATGCGCGTAGCAAAATCCTGTTTGAAAACTTAACTCCGCTGCATGCGAATTCTCGCCTGCGTATGGAGCGTGGTAACGGGTCTACCGAAGACCTTACCGCACGCGTGCTGGATCTGGCATCGCCGATTGGCCGTGGCCAACGTGGCCTGATCGTAGCACCGCCGAAAGCCGGTAAAACCATGCTGCTGCAGAATATCGCGCAGAGCATCGCTTACAACCATCCTGACTGTGTGCTGATGGTGCTGCTGATTGACGAGCGTCCGGAAGAAGTGACCGAGATGCAGCGTCTGGTTAAAGGTGAAGTGATCGCTTCTACCTTTGACGAGCCGGCATCACGCCACGTGCAGGTTGCTGAAATGGTGATCGAGAAGGCTAAGCGCCTGGTTGAGCATAAAAAGGATGTCATCATCCTGCTGGACTCCATCACCCGTCTGGCGCGTGCCTACAACACCGTTGTTCCTGCCTCTGGTAAGGTATTGACCGGTGGTGTGGATGCGAACGCCCTGCATCGTCCAAAGCGTTTCTTCGGTGCTGCGCGTAACGTTGAAGAGGGCGGAAGCCTGACTATCATCGCTACGGCGCTGGTCGATACCGGTTCTAAAATGGATGAAGTTATCTACGAAGAATTCAAAGGTACCGGCAACATGGAGCTGCATCTCGCGCGTAAAATCGCTGAGAAGCGCGTATTCCCTGCTATCGACTATAATCGTTCAGGTACGCGTAAAGAAGAGCTGCTTACCACATCCGAAGAGCTGCAGAAAATGTGGATCCTGCGCAAAATCATTCATCCAATGGGTGAAATCGACGCGATGGAATTCCTCATTAACAAACTGGCGATGACCAAAACCAACGACGAATTCTTCGACATGATGAAACGTTCGTAATGGTTTGATGATGCTCTGAAAGCGGTGCGCTGCTGAAGCGCTGCCGTTTTCGTTGTCCTCGCCAAAAAACAAACTCGGGTAACGCCACGCTTAGTCGTGGCGTTTTTTGTTTTTGACCTATACGCTAGCCGGTTAAGGGAGAACTAAACCTGGTGTATGGTTCAGGACTGCAATTAAACGAGGTTAATTTTTGCTCGTCCTGGTCGATAAAATCAGAATTACACGGATGATTATGGCACTATTTTTGCTTATAACATTACGCAATTCTTCGCAGAGAGCTGATTAATGTGAATTTACTCAATATGAGTACTGAGCTTGCACTGACTTTTGTTTTTTCGCTGGCGTTTCTATTTTTTGCCCGTAAGGCCGCTAAAAAAATCGGGCTGGTGGACAGACCCAACTATCGCAAGCGCCATCAGGGTGTGATCCCGCTGGTCGGTGGTGTTTCCGTGTTTGCCGGCAGCTGCTTCGCTTTTGCCATTTCCGATTATTACATCCCCCATTTTAGCCTCTATCTGGTATGTGCAGGCTGCCTTGTCCTGGTTGGCGCACTCGACGATCGCTTTGATATTAGTGTGAAAATTCGCGCCGTGGTTCAGGCTGGCGTCGCCGTGGTAATGATGGTGAAGGCCAAGCTGTATTTGTTCAGCCTTGGCCATATTTTTGGCCCCTGGGAGCTGGTTGTCGGCCCATTTGGCTATGTACTGACGCTGTTTGCCGTCTGGGCTGCGATCAACGCTTTTAATATGGTTGACGGTATCGACGGCCTGTTGGGGGGCCTGTCCTGCGTCTCTTTTATGGCGATGGGTATCATCCTGCTGTTTGACGGGCAGACCAGTCTGGCAATGTGGTGTTTCACGATGATCGCCGCCATTGTCCCCTACATTCTGCTCAATCTCGGCATGTTTGGTGGCCGTTACAAAGTCTTTATGGGCGACGCCGGTAGCACCCTGATCGGCTTCACGATCATCTGGATTCTGCTGGCCGCAACTCAGGGTGAAAGCCATCCGATTACCCCGGTTACCGCGCTGTGGTTGATCGCTATTCCTTTGATGGATATGGTCGCTATTATGTATCGCCGTCTGAGTAAAGGAATGAGTCCTTTCTCGGCAGATCGTCAGCATATTCATCACCTTATAATGCGTGCGGGCTTCACCTCACGACAGGCGTTTATGCTGATTACTCTGGCCGCAGCGCTGCTGGCAGCGATTGGGGTACTGGGTGAATATCTGAGTTTTACCCCGGAATGGGTCATGCTGATCCTGTTTTTGCTGGCTTTTATGCTGTATGGCTACTGCATAAAACGCGCCTGGCGCGTTGCGCGAATGATCAAACGTGTAAAGCGTCGCCTGCGTAATAACAATAACGACAGCTAAACTTTTTAATTGATTGATAGATGCCCTGACAATAAGGAAATGATGTATGACCCATCCTGTTGCTGCCGATAACGAGCTGGATATTCGCGGTCTTTGCTGTGCGCTATGGCGCGGTAAATTCTGGATTATTGGTGGAGGCGTGCTGTTTGCTCTGCTGGCCTGGCTCTACACGCTGGTGGTCACGCCGAAATGGAGTACCACGGCGATTACCGATCGGCCGACGGTTAACATGCTGTCCGGCTTCTACTCCCAGCAGCAGTTCCTCAATAACCTGGATCAGCGTGCCGGAAATATCAGCCTGAACGCACCGCAGCCAACGGTCATGGATGAGGCTTACCAGGAATTTATCATGCAACTTGCGGCCTGGGACACCCGTCGCGACTTCTGGTTACAGTCCGGCTACTACAAGCAGCGCCAAACCGGCAGCGCGCGTGAAAATGCCGCGTTATTGGATGAGTTGATTGCCAATATCCAGTTCCAACCGGCAGATGCGGCGAAAAACATCAATGACACCGTTAAGCTGGTGGCTGAAACCTCAGGGGATGCCAATACACTGCTGCGCGAGTACGTGGCTTTCGCCAATGGACGCGCAACGACGCATCTGAATGAAGAGCTGGCCGGCGCATGGGCGGCGCGCAGCATCCAGCTAAAAGCGCAGATCAAACGGCAGGAAGCGGTCGCTACCGCGATTTACGACCGTGAGATCCACAGCGTTGAGCAGGCGCTGAAGATTGCTCAGCAGCAGGGTTTCGAGCAGACGAAAACCGATACGCCTTCCGAGCAGCTACCGGATTCCGAGCTGTTCCTGCTGGGGCGGCCAATGCTGCAGGCGCGGCTGGAAAACCTGCGCGCCAGCGGCCCTTCTTACGATGTTGAGTACGATCAGAACCGTGCCATGCTGGCTACGCTCAATGTTGGCCCAACCCTGGTTAAAGCATTCCAGACCTGGCGCTATCTGCGTACGCCGGAAGAGCCGGTAACCCGCGACAGCCCGCGTCGTCTGTTATTGATGATCATGTGGGGGGCAGTAGGTGCCCTGACTGGCGCCGGGACCGCGCTGATACGCCGACCTCGCAAGGGTCATGTTGTTAATCAACGGACCAATTGAGAGAGCGACGGTGAAAGTATTAACGGTTTTTGGCACGCGCCCCGAGGCAATTAAAATGGCCCCGCTGGTCCATGCGCTGGCGCAGGATCACGAAATAGAGTCCCGCCTGTGCGTTACTGCCCAGCATCGCGAAATGCTGGATCAGGTGTTGCATCTGTTCTCACTGGTGCCGGATTACGATCTGAATATCATGCGCCCGGGACAGGGGCTGACCGAAATTACCAGCCGTATCCTGGAGGGGCTGAAAACGGTATTTGCCGATTTTACCCCGGACGTGGTGCTGGTTCATGGTGATACCACGACCACGCTGGCTGCCAGCCTGGCGGCGTTTTATCACCGTATCCCCGTTGGGCATATTGAAGCGGGTTTACGCACCGGGGATCTCTACTCTCCCTGGCCTGAAGAGGCTAACCGCACGCTGACCGGGCACCTTGCCAGCTACCATTTTGCACCGACCGAACGTTCCAGGCAGAACCTGATACGTGAAAATCTGCCTGACTCGCGTATTTTTGTTACCGGCAATACGGTCATTGATGCGCTGTTCTGGGTGCGGGATCGTGTGCTAAGCGATGAAAATCTGCGAAACGGTCTGGCGGCCAGATACCCTTTTCTCGATGCCGATAAAAAGCTGTTGCTGGTCACCGGACACCGCCGGGAAAGCTTTGGCGGTGGTTTTGAGCGTATCTGTAACGCGCTGGCTGAAATCGCCCGTCTGCATCCGCAGCTGCAAATTGTTTATCCGGTCCACCTCAATCCGAACGTCAGCGAGCCGGTGAATCGCATCCTTAAAGGCATCGACAATATCATTCTGATAGAGCCGCAGGAGTACCTTCCGTTTGTCTGGCTGATGGACAGGGCCTGGCTGATCCTCACCGATTCAGGAGGCATCCAGGAAGAAGCGCCGTCGCTGGGTAAACCGGTGCTGGTGATGCGCGACGCCACTGAACGTCCCGAAGCGATTGAGGCCGGTACGGTCAGGCTGGTGGGGACCGATGGCGCTAAAATAGTCAGTGAAGTGACCCGCCTGCTGACCGATGAAGCAGCTTGGCAAACAATGAGTCACGCACATAATCCCTACGGCGACGGGCTCGCCTGCCAGCGCATCGTGCAGGCATTAAAAAATAATCGGATTACATTATGAATTTCAACACCATTTCAGTTATCGGCCTGGGGTATATCGGCCTGCCAACCGCTGCGGCTTTTGCCTCACGCCAGAAGCAGGTTATCGGCATTGACGTTAATGCCCACGCAGTGGATACCATCAACCGTGGTGAAATCCATATTGTTGAACCTGACCTCGATCGGGTGGTGAAAACCGCCGTTGAGGGGGGATTCTTACGTGCCGCCACCCGGCCGGAACCCGCTGACGCTTTTCTGATCGCCGTTCCTACGCCGTTCGAGGGCGACCATCAGCCCGATATGTCCTATGTCCGTGCCGCTGCGGCCTCGGTTGCGCCGGTGCTGAAGAAAGGCGATCTGGTGATCCTGGAGTCCACCTCGCCGGTCGGTGCCACCGAGCAGATGGCCGAGTGGCTGGCCGGCGAACGTCCCGATCTGACCTTCCCGCAGCAGTCGGGCGACGCGTCGGATATCCACATTGCCTATTGCCCGGAGCGTGTGCTGCCGGGGCAGGTCATGATTGAGCTGTTTAAAAACGATCGGGTCATCGGCGGCATGACCGCCACCAGCTCGCAGCGTGCCTGCGACCTGTACAACCTGTTCCTTGAAGGTGAGTGCGTGGTGACCAACGCCCGCACCGCGGAAATGTGCAAACTCACCGAGAACAGCTTCCGCGACGTTAACATCGCCTTTGCCAACGAACTTTCGCTGATCTGCGCCGAGCAGCAGATTAATGTCTGGGAGCTGATCCGCCTGGCTAACCGCCATCCGCGGGTGAATATCCTGCAGCCGGGACCGGGCGTCGGCGGCCACTGTATTGCCGTCGATCCCTGGTTTATTGTCGCGCAAAACCCGCAGCAGTCGCGTTTGATCCGCACCGCGCGTGAAGTCAACGATGCTAAACCCCACTGGGTACTGGAACAGGTGAAGCAGCGGGTAGCAGAGTGCCTGATGGCCAGCGATAAGCGTGCCAGCGACCTGAAAATTGCCTGCTTCGGTCTGGCGTTTAAACCGGACATCGACGATCTGCGGGAAAGTCCTGCGATGCAGGTCACCCGACTGATTGCCGACTGGCATCAGGGCAGTACGCTGGTGGTGGAGCCGCACATACACCAGCTACCGGAAAAACTGCGCGATAAGGTCACGCTGCTGGCGCTGGACGATGCGCTTCAGCAGGCAGATGTGCTGGTGATGCTGGTCGATCACCGCCAGTTTAAAGCCATCAGGCCGGAAGCCGTGCAGCAGAGCTATATCGTCGATACCAAAGGCGTGTGGCGATGATTAACCCGCTCGCTTTTCCTGCCCGTGGAGGTGCGTATGTTTGCCACGCTTAAACCTCTCGCCTGGGAAAATGCATTTTTCGGTCAGCAAAGTGCCCTGCTGGAATTGCAGGGCGAAACGCCGCTGGATATCGCCGCACTGGATGACTGGCCGCTGGTACAGGTGAAAGTGCTGGCACAGCAAAGTGCCGAGCTGGATGCGCTCAGCGTCCTGGGTTTCAGCATGGTGGAGGGAGAGGCCGATTGCGTACTGGGCATCACCCCCGCCGAGCGCCCAACCGGTATTCGCATCGCCCGCGCCGAACATATTCCGGCCCTGCGGCAGGCGGCGAGTGAAGCCTTTATCTGGAGCCGCTTTCGCGCGCCCTGGTTTGCTGCGGGCGACAGCGGACGCTTCTACGCGCAGTGGATTGAGAACGCCGTTCGCGGCACTTTCGACCATCTGTGCCTGCTGGCGGTGGATGAGCAGGGCGCCATGCAGGGCTTTGTCTCTCTGCGCGAGCTGGAAGATCGGACGGCGCGCATTGGGCTACTGGCCGTGCTGCCCGCTTATCAGGGATTAGGGATTGGCCAGCGGCTGATGGATGCGGCAAATGACTGGTGCCGCGCCCGGCGTCTGACCCGACTTCACGTTGCAACGCAGCTGGGTAACCTTGCAGCGCTGCGCCTCTATCTTCGCTGCGGTGGCGTGATTGAACGTACCGCCTACTGGTTATACAGGAAAACGCCATGATCCCGTTTAACGCACCACCGGTGGTGGGAACTGAACTTGAATATATGCAGTCGGCCATGGGCAGCGGTAAGCTGTGCGGCGATGGCGGCTTTACCCGCCGCTGCCAGCAGTGGATGGAACAGCGGTTTGGCAGCCGTAAGGTGCTGCTGACCCCGTCCTGTACCGCCTCGCTGGAAATGGCCGCGATCCTGATCGACATCCAGCCCGGCGATGAAGTGATTATGCCGAGCTACACGTTTGTCTCTACCGCCAATGCCTTCGTTCTGCGCGGTGCCACCATTGTCTTTATCGACGTGCGCCCGGATACGATGAATCTTGACGAGACGCTGATTGAAGCGGCGATCACCGAGCGCACTAAGGCGATCGTGCCGGTCCACTATGCGGGCGTGGCCTGCGAGATGGACACCATTATGGCCGTGGCGAAGAAGCATAAACTCTGGGTGATTGAAGATGCCGCGCAGGGCGTGATGTCGACGTATAAAGGCCGCGCGCTGGGCACCATTGGTCATATTGGCTGCTTCAGCTTCCATGAGACAAAAAACTACACCGCCGGAGGCGAGGGTGGGGCGACGCTGATTAACGATGCGGCGCTGGTTGAGCGTGCGGAAATCATCCGCGAAAAAGGCACTAACCGCAGCCAGTTCTTCCGTGGGCAGGTGGACAAATATACCTGGCGCGACATCGGCTCCAGCTACCTGATGGCCGATTTGCAGGCCGCCTATCTCTGGGCGCAGCTGGAGGCGGCGGAGCGCATCAACCAGCAGCGTTTACACCTCTGGCAAAACTACTACACCGCGCTGGAACCGTTCGCCGCGCGTGGACGGATCTCTCTGCCGGGCATCCCGGCAGACTGCGAGCACAACGCACATATGTTCTACCTGAAGCTGCGTGATAACGACGACCGTACCGCGTTGATTTCCTGGCTGAAAGAGGCCGAAATCATGGCGGTGTTCCACTACATCCCGCTGCACAGTTCGCCTGCCGGGCAGCGCTTTGGCCGTTTCCACGGTACCGATCGCTATACCCAGCAGGACAGTGACCGCCTGCTGAGGCTGCCGCTGTTCTATAACCTTTCTGATAATAATCAGAAAACGGTAATTGGCTCCTTACGCAGCTATCTTTCCTGATATGTCTCTGGCCAGAGCTTCCGTGTGGACTGCCGCGTCCACGCTGATTAAGATTGCTGCCGGGTTGCTGGTGGTGAAGATGTTGGCGGTGTCGTACGGCCCGTCGGGCGTGGGGCAGGCGGGTAACTTCCGCCAGCTGATTACCGTGCTGGGCGTGCTGGCAGGGGCAGGGATCTTCAACGGCGTGACCAAACTGGTGGCGCAGCATCAGCAGCAGCCAGCGGAGCTGCGTGCGGTGACCGGCACGGCGTCGGCGATGGTTCTCGGGTTCTCGCTGCTGCTGGCGGTCGGTTTCCTGCTGTTTGCCGCCCCCATCAGCCAGGCGCTGTTTGATGATGTGAAGTACCAGCAGGTGATTCGCATCGTGGCGTTTTTACAGCTGGGCATCGCCTGGGCTAACCTGGCGCTGGCGATCGTCAAAGGCTTCCGCGATGCGGCCGGTAATGCGCTGGCGCTGATTGTGGGCAGCATCATCGGCGTGGCGGCATGGTTTGTCTGCTACTGGCTGGGCGACTACAGCGGCGCGCTGGTTGGGCTGGCGATGGTGCCTGCGCTGGTGATGATCCCGGCGATGGCGGTGCTGGCCCGTCGTGACCATCTGCCGATGCGCTATCTGCTACCGGTGTGGCAGCCGCAGTATGCCCGTCAGCTCGGCAAGTTTACGGTGATGGCGCTGATTACCGCCGTCACGCTGCCGGTAGCGTGGGTGATGATGCGGAATCTGCTACAGGAACATGCGGGCTGGGAGCAGGTAGGGCTGTGGCAGGGGGTGAGCAGCATCTCCGACGCTTATCTGCAGTTTATTACCGCTTCGTTTAGCGTCTGGCTGCTGCCAACGCTGGCGAGACTGGAGAATAAAGCGGATATTTCTCGGGAGATCATTCGCGCGCTGCGCTTTGTTCTCCCGGCGGTAATGGTGGCCAGTTTCTGCGTCTGGCTGCTGCGCGACTTCGCCATATGGCTGCTGTTTTCCAGCCAGTTTACCGGCATGCGCGACCTGTTTGTCTGGCAGCTGATTGGCGATGTGCTGAAGGTCGGCTGCTACGTCTTCGGCTATCTGGTGATCGCGAAGGCATCACTGCGTTTTTACATTCTGACCGAAGTGAGCCAGTTTATCCTGCTCACTGGATTTTCCCGCTGGCTGATCCCGCTGCACGGTGCGGCAGGGGCGGCGCAGGCATATATGGCGACCTATATCGCTTACTTTGCGCTCTGTGCAGGCGTATTTACTCTCTACCGTAGACGATAATGACCACAGTAATCCATCTTTTAGGCTCGGATATACCGCATCATAATCAGACGGTTCTGGGCTTTTTTAACCAGGTAATTTATGACGTGGTGCCCACGGCGGCCCCGCGTCAGTTCTGGCTGGTGTCAAACCAGCCCTCTGTGGCTGAGCAGTATCCCCGGCTGCAAATTCGCGTGTTCGCCGATAAAAGCGCGCTGGCCGAAGCGGTTATCACTTTGGCTCGTCGCCAGCGTGAGACGCGCTTCTTCTGCCACGGCCAGTTTAACCCCAAGCTTTGGCTGGCGCTGCTGGCGGGGAAGATTTCGCGTTCACAGCTCTACTGGCATATCTGGGGAGCGGATCTGTACGAGGATGCGACCAGCCTGAAATTCCGCCTGTTCTATCTGCTGCGTCGGCAGGCGCAGAAGCGTGTGGCGCAGGTGTTTGCTACACGGGGTGACATCAATCATTTCCATCAGCGCCATTCGCGCGTGCCCGCGTCGCTGCTCTATTTCCCAACGCGCCTGGCGCAGAACGTCCCTGTCGCTCAGCCTCATCAAGGCCCACTGACGATCCTGCTGGGCAACTCGGGTGATGCCAGCAACCGGCATATCCAGGCACTACAGGAGATCCATCAGCAGTTCGGCGATGAAGTGAAGGTTGTCGTGCCGCTGGGCTATCCGGCGAATAATGACGTCTATATCTCCCGCGTGCGTGCTGCAGCCGATGCGCTGTTTACCTCCGGTCAGGTACAGCTGCTGACGGAGAAAATTGAATTCAGTGATTATCTGCAGCTGATCTCCGGCTGCGATCTCGGCTGGTTTATCTTTGAACGCCAGCAGGGGATCGGCACGCTGTGTCTGCTGATTCAGGCCAACATTCCGTTTGTCCTGAATCGTAAAAACCCGTTCTGGCAGGATCTGGTTGAGCAGCAGGTGCCGGTACTGTTTACTGGTGACGCGCTGGATGCCGCGACGGTCAGCGAAGCGCAGCGGCAGCTGAGCCTGATGGATAAGCAGCAGATTGCCTTTTTTGAACCGGGCTATCTGGCGGGCTGGCAGCAGGCGCTGCGGCTGGTTGAGGGAGAAAGCGTATGAGCTTATTAGAATTTTCCGGGCTGCTGGTGGTCTGGCTGCTGGGCGCTGGATTTATCCTGACGCTGACCTGGCGCGAGTTTCGCCGGGTGCGGTTCAATTTTAATGTTTTCTTCTCGCTGCTGTTCTTGCTGACCTTCTTCTTTGGCTTTCCGTTTACCAGCGTGCTGGTGTTTGGCTTTAACGTCGCCGTGGTGCCGCCGGAATTCCTGCTACAGGCGTTGCTGGCGGCGAGCTGCTTCTATGCCATCTACTACGTAAGCTATAAAACCCGGCTGCGCGCGCGCAGCACCAGGCCACCGCGGCAGGTGTTCACCATCAACCGGGTCGAGGCGAACCTGAGCTGGATATTGCTGGCGCTGGTCGCGCTGGGCACGGTCAGCGTGTTCTTCATGCACAACGGCTTCCTGCTGTTCAAACTGCACAGCTACAGTCAGATTTTCTCGGCGGATGTTTCGGGCGTTGCCCTGAAGCGCTTCTTCTACTTCTTTATCCCGGCGATGCTGGTGGTCTACTTCCTGAAGCAGGATTTTCGCGGCTGGCTGCTGTTTTTAGTCAGTACCGTTGCCTTCGGATTGCTGACTTATGTGATAGTGGGCGGTACGCGCGCCAACATTATTATCGCCTTCGCCCTGTTCCTGTTTATCGGCATTATCCGCGGCTGGATCACTCTGTGGATGCTGGTGTTGGCGGGCGTCGGCGGTATTGTCGGCATGTTCTGGCTGGCGCTGAAACGCTATAACCTGGATGTGAGCGGCTCGGAGGCGTTTTACACCTTCCTCTACCTCACCCGCGATACGTTCTCGCCGTGGGAGAATCTGGGGTTACTGCTGCAAAACTACGACAAAATCAGTTTCCAGGGGCTGGCACCGATCGTACGGGATTTCTACGTATTCATTCCCAGCTGGCTGTGGCACGGTCGCCCGTCACTGGTGCTGAACAGTGCGAACTACTTTACCTGGGAAGTGCTGGATAACCACTCCGGTCTGGCGATAT
This sequence comes from Erwinia sp. S43, assembly GCF_016624745.1. Taxonomy (NCBI): domain Bacteria; kingdom Pseudomonadati; phylum Pseudomonadota; class Gammaproteobacteria; order Enterobacterales; family Erwiniaceae; genus Erwinia; species Erwinia sp. S43. Next base: position 30,122 of record NZ_JACVTX010000023.1, read on the forward strand.
CACCGACGCTTATTGGCTCACTGCTGGTCATGGGCGGCGCGCTGTTTATTCCACTCGGTGCCGTTGCGGTCGGGTTGATTATTAAATGGTTTGACTGGCTGTATGAAAAAGGCCAGCAGGAACAGAACCGCTATAAGGCCGCGATCCTGCAAAGCTTCTGCTTTGGTGCGGTGTTTAACATGATTGTACTGGCGCGAGAAGGTCTGGATGCGTTTGCTTCCAGAGTGGTGTTCTTCTGTGTCATTTTTGCGGTCTGCGTGGTGGTGGCGAAGCTGCTGTACTGGTTACTGGATAGCGCGGGCTTAGTCCGCGACCGTACCGGTATTCGCCCGCTTGCCGCACAGCCGGATGCGGCAAGCGGGCCGTTTTGATTTCAGACTTAAGGTAAATACCATGCATGCCTCTGTAACCGTGCCGCAGTATCAAATTCGTGGCCTGTCGCTGGCCGGGTTTCGCGATATGGCGGAGTTTGTTGATTACCTCAATCAGGATGGAAAGCTGAAGAGTGGAACGCTGGTAGCGATCAATGCGGAAAAGGTTTTGACGGCGGAAAATGATGCCGAAATCTTTAATCTCATTACCGCTGCCGAATATCGCTATGCCGACGGCATCAGCATTGTGCGTTCGATTCGTAAGAAGTACCCGCAGGCTCAGGTATCCCGGATTGCCGGGGCCGACCTGTGGGAAGCACTCATGGAGAGGGCCGGGCGCGAGGGTACGCCGGTATTTCTGATTGGCGGGCGCCCTGACGTGCTTGAGCAAACCCAGGATAAACTGCGCCGTCAGTGGAATGTGAATATTGTGGGGGCGCAGGATGGCTATTTCACGCCTGACCAGCGCGATGCACTGCTGGCGCGTATCGTTGCCAGCGGAGCAAAGCTGGTCACGGTGGCAATGGGATCGCCTCGGCAGGAGCTGCTAATGCGTGACTGCAAGGCTTTTTATCCGGATGCGTTGTATATGGGCGTGGGGGGCACCTACGATGTGTTTACCGGCCACGTTAAACGCGCCCCCAGAATTTGGCAAAAAATGGGTCTGGAGTGGCTCTATCGCTTACTTTCACAACCGTCGCGTCTTAAACGCCAGCTCAGACTGCTGAAATATCTCAACTATCACTGGAAAGGCGATCTTTAATTCTGGATAAATTGCGACGGTAATTCGTTGCTGCCGTGGTTTTTCCGTCCGAAAAGGCGGAAAAATGCTGCGAGTTTAGACGGAATGCACAAAGCGTAATCAAACGCGTTTTTTTGTGAAAAAAGCACTGGACAGGTAAGGCTCCTATCCGTAGTATGCACATCCGCAACGGCGCTACGCGCCCGTAGCTCAGCTGGATAGAGCGCTGCCCTCCGGAGGCAGAGGTCTCAGGTTCGAATCCTGTCGGGCGCGCCATTAAGTTTGTGCGCAAGAGCTGCGGTGGTATCATTACCGCGTTATAAGAAGTACGTAGTTGGAAGTAGTTGTGGTGGCTATAGCTCAGTTGGTAGAGCCCTGGATTGTGATTCCAGTTGTCGTGGGTTCGAGTCCCATTAGCCACCCCAGATTTTGTTGAATGCGAAGGTGGCGGAATTGGTAGACGCGCTAGCTTCAGGTGTTAGTGTTCTTACGGACGTGAGGGTTCAAGTCCCTCTCTTCGCACCACAAAATCTTTAGAGTGAAGTGAAGCAGTACTCGGCGAGTAGCGCAGCTTGGTAGCGCAACTGGTTTGGGACCAGTGGGTCGGAGGTTCGAATCCTCTCTCGCCGACCAATTTTAAAATCCTGCGTTAGCGGGGTTTTTGCCTAAAGCCTGAGGGTTTTGGGCGATGCAGTAAGGTAGTACAGTTCGGCGAGTAGCGCAGCTTGGTAGCGCAACTGGTTTGGGACCAGTGGGTCGGAGGTTCGAATCCTCTCTCGCCGACCAATTAAGAAACCTGCTTGAAAAAGCAGGTTTTTTTTCGTTTTCAATTTAGTCATTTTTATCTGATGGTTCCCCCTTCTTAATAATACCAGCCATACTGCTATTTTCGTTCGCACCACTCTTTATCGAGTACTCAGGCGATACACATTTGTATTTCGTCCATATCGGATTGAGCCAGTGGCGTGCACACTCTCTTCTATACAAACATTCCCCTATCCAATGATATTTGCTGTTCTCACTAATTTTGCTTTTTGTCTCCAACTTGAGACATTTAATGCATTGTTTTTAAATAGATTTACCTAACTATGCAATGGTTGTCTCCATCTGGAGACGCTTTATCAAGGCTGGTGTCCGCTTTTGGCGACGGTGGTGGAGATGACGTAATGCTAAAAAAGACATTAAAAGTGATAAAAATCATAGCAATAGAATATTAGGAATTATGGAAGTGCCATTCTGGCACAGGCTGTGCAACACTATAACTGTAGATGCTCATTCCACCCCTTATGTTTGCTGATGCTTCATAAACCTGGGAATGACGCAGAGCCACTTTACGGTACCCGTTGTCCAGCCAGCCAATATCGCTAACGCCTTATTGGAATCCAGGGCACAACGTTGAGTCGGGTACCAATCGGTTGTCTTAACCGACCTGATCGTTACACCTGTCTTCGGGCAGGTGTTTTTTTTGCCCTAAGCGAAAAAAAACCGCTATCTCAGAAAGATAGCGGTTTGATCAACCCGAAACAGCAGCGCCACAACGAAGAGTCCGTGACGCTTCAGCCGCGGCTCAGGAATTATTTTTCAGCGTCAGCAGCAGACCATCCCGGCGCATTGCCGCGGCCTCTTCTGGCTTGTGCTGGCGGTCCAGGGTATCAGCCAGCCATGCATAGTCAAACGCATCAGGCCGCTGCTGTAGCGCAGCGCGGAAGGCTTCGCTGGCCTGTTCCCACTCACCGTGCTGCATCAGCAGCTGCCCCAGCGTGCTGTGGAGCAGCGGCGTGGCACCGTGCTGCTTGATCTGCTGGCGGAGGGCTTTTTCCAGCTGCTCTGGATTACCGGACTTCAGGCGCGGCATCAGCAACACCAGGCGTTCATCATACTGGCGTTTGAGGCCGTCCAGCACAATTTGCTGCGCGGTCTCATGGTCGTCACAGACGATAAGATGATCCGCCATTGCCACCTGCAGTGCAGTTTCATGCCGCGTTTTACGGCTCTGATTTTGCCACCAGCGTTTCAGACCATCGCTGCCCTGATCGGCCATTGCCTGATTCATCAGGCCCAGCCAGGCCTGCTGCTGTAGAGCAATACGATGGTTGTCATCGCCGAGCTTCACTTTCTCCATCGCAGGCAGAATATCCAGCAGCGCGCTCCAGGCACCGGTGCGGATATAGGCCTGTTCCGCCAGGCGTAGCACTTCCGGATGGCGCGGGGCGATCTCCAGAAGACGATCGATCCCGTGGCGCGCGGCATGATCCTCGTTACGCGCCAGCTGAATACGCACGCGGGTAATCTCTACCGGCAGCGGATCGCCATCATTTAGCTCGGTAGCACGTTCAAGATGCTGATTGGCTCGTGCTTCATCACCGCGCTGCTGTGCTGCTTCAGCCGCCAGCAAATAATTGATCATCGGCTGTTCTGCATGGTCGGCATTGCGCGAAAGCAGTTTTTCAACCTGCTGATGGTCGCCTTCCGCCAGTTTCACCAGTGCGGCCTGGGTCTGTCGGCGCGCACTGCGGCGTTTCCTGCCGGTAAACCAGCCACGGGTGCGGGCTCCGGTGCGGAAAATACGGCGCAGCAGCCACTCAATACCGAGGATCACCAGCAGTGACAGGATCAAAATAATCACCAGGCCGGTCACGCTGGTTTCAATATTCCAGTTATCGGTCTGAATCAACACGTAACCTTGATGACCCGCGATCATTGGGCCGAGAACGACACCGGCAATCAACAGCAAAAACAGTAGAAGAACTTTTAACATCGTTATTCTCCCTGCTGCTGTGGAGTGGCCGGAGTTACGGCGGGCTGTGCCAGCAGACTACGCACGCGTGTCTGCATCAGCTTATCAAGCAGCGGCTGGCTCTCCAGTGAGTCAGGAACATCCATTGAGACGCTTTGCTGGCTGAGTTCATCCAGCTGTTCGAGGAAGGCTTTGGTATTGGCATCGTTAGTGTCATACCAGGCACGAACCCAGCCGGACACGGTATCAATCGACTGTTTATAGATTTCATCCTGGTGACGCGGCACGGCCTGTGCGGCAATCAGCAGGCGGGAACGGATATTTTCACGCAGATAGACATCCTGGTTTGGTGCCAGCAGGGGTTCTGCGGTGGTATCGCGGCGACGGATGGTAATAAAATCATCCATGAAGTTATGCCAGCTTTTTACCAGATTTTGCCGCCATTCGCGCAAAGATGACGACAGTTCGCTACTGTTCGCGTCCATCGGTGCATCGTCGTTATCATTATCGGCAAGGCGCAAATTATCAATACCGTTAGACAGCTGGTTCAGCTTGAGGATGATGCCATCATAGTCAACCTGGCTGAGTGCGGAAAGAGTGCTGATATCGTGAGTGAGTGCACGGCGTGCCTCGAGCAGGCTCGGATCGTTCATATCGGCCAGGCTGGCATCGGCGCTTTTCAGCAGCGCCACCGCCGTTGTGACATCCTGATCGCTCCACAGCTTGCGGCCAGCCATTTTGACCAGATAATCCGCCTGTGACAGCATCCAGGTATGCACATCGTTTCCGGAGATAGTTGCCACTTTTTGTTTCAGTTCATCCAACTGCTGGCTTAGTGCGGCCTGCTGTTGCTGAGCGGTATCCAGCGCTTTGGTTTGCGCCGAAAGTTGCTCGATCAGCGACTGTTTATCGCGAGTAGACTGCTGCTGCAAATCGGCAATCTGAGCGGCAAGCGCCTGGCGCGCTTCTTCCTGCTGTGCAGCCTGATGTTTGCCATTCAGCCACAGGCCGACACCCAGCGCTAATGCAATGGCAATTGCCACCGCGCCTAAAACGACGCCGTGATTTTTTGATTTATCCGAAGGCGGCTGCCCGGAGGTTGAGTCTTTAACCGCAGGGGTAACATCTTCAACCATGGCGGAGAAATCTTTTTGTTCCGTCATAATGGCTCATCCCATATTTAAGTGTGATATACCTTAATCTTCCCGCTCGCGAAATCTTAAGAGTATAAGTCCAGTGCGCGCAGCAGCGCGTCATTATCGGCACCCCCGGCGACACAGACGTTCGCCCAGCCCAAATCCCTGGCCAGAGTGGCTAAACGTTCACTGACGACCACCAGCCGACAGTGCAATAACCATGCATCCCGGTCGATGACGGGAAACAGGGCGTAGAGCTGTTGCAGCATTTCTCCACTGGTCACCACCAGCGTATCAATCCCGCGATCTCGCCATCTGCGGCCTTCTTCAGCACCGTGATAATGCTTTGCACAGCGTTGATAGCATTCAATAAACTCTACCTGAGCGCCACGGTTATGCAAAGTTTCCCCCAGCAATTCACGGCCACCGTTACCGCGCAGTATTAGCGCTTTCCTGCCGGCGACCTGCTGAAGCTCAGGCAATTGGATCAAAATTTCACTGATTTCCTGCTCGTGCGGCCAGACGACCGAATGTCCGCTTACCGCGTGCATCGCTAACGCCGTGCTACGGCCTATTGCATAATAGTTCAGACTGGCGGGCCAGGTCTTGCCAACCTGCGTTATCGCCGGATTAGCATAGTGAATGGCATGCTGGGAAAGGATAAAGACCAGATCGTCTGGCCTGAGTGCATCAAGCCGCGAGGGAAGGAGATCGAGCTGACTCCCCGGAGTGAATTCAATCAGAGGGAACGCCCAGGCAGCCTGCCCGCGGCTACGCAGCCTGCTGACCAGTTGGTCAGCGGCCGGTGACGGGCGGGTGACCAGGATATTCATGCTGGCGGATTTCCCTGATAAACTTCAGCCAGAATCTCCCTGGCGCCGTTGTCCAGCAACTCTTCTGCCAGTGAGATCCCCATCTGTTCTGCATCGCCGCGTGGGCCTCGACGCTCACCGCAAATCATCCGACTGCCGTCCGGTGAACCGACCAGGCCACGCAGCCATAGTTGATCCCCTTCCAGCACCGCATAGCTGCCAATCGGCACCTGACAACCGCCTTCCAGACGCGTGTTCATTGCTCGCTCGGCACGAACCCGGCAGGCTGTATCTGCATCATTCAGTGCAGCCAGCAGGCTAATGGTTTCGGTATCGTCAAGGCGGCACTCAATGCCGACTGCACCCTGACCGACGGCGGGCAGCGATTCTTCAGCGGGCATAACCTGGCGGATTCGATCGCCCAGCCCAAGACGCTTCAGACCGGCTACGGCAAGAATAATGGCATCATATTCACCGGCATCCAGCTTGCCCAGGCGAGTACCGACGTTGCCGCGCAGAGAGCGGATCACCAGGTCCGGGCGACGGGCACTAATCTGGCACTGACGGCGCAGGCTTGAGGTGCCAACAATCGCGCCATGTGGCAGTGCATCAACGGAAGCATAATGATGAGAGACAAAAGCATCATGCGGGTCTTCACGCTCGCAGATGGTCACCAGGCCCAGCCCTTCCGGGAATTCAACCGGTACATCTTTCATTGAATGCACGGCGATATCGGCGCGATCGGTGAGCATTGCCTGCTCAAGTTCTTTAACGAACAGCCCTTTACCGCCCACTTTAGCCAGTGGGGTATCAAGGATCACATCGCCGCGTGTAACCATAGGCACCAGCTCAACGCGCAGCCCGGGATGGCAGGCGATCAGGCGCTGCTGTACATATTCTGCCTGCCATAAGGCCAGGGGGCTTTGTCTGGTTGCTATTCTTAAAATTTTGTCTGACATGCTCAATACCGTTTTGATCGTTCATTGATTATCCTATCATTTAACCGCGAAGGCTGTCAGTGAATAGCATTTAAACGACCGTCTGGAGAAGCATCGTGATGGTTTGGCGCAAAAATGTGCTAAACTGTTAACTAGCGCAACTTTCTTTACGGTCAATCTGTCTGATGTTAGATTGATCACGTTTCCAGCAATAATCTGCACGACTATTTTTAAAGCAAACGGCAGATTTTGGAAAAAAGAGTTCTTGTATACCCTTCTCTCTAAGGGTGTAAGCACTGGGATAATCAGGCGAGACGTCTTGTACCTCTACATTGAGACACTGAAACAGAGACTGGATGCCATTAACCAGCTGCGCGTCGATCGCGCACTGGCTGCGATGGGACCTGCGTTCCAACAGGTTTACAGTCTGCTGCCGACCTTACTACATTATCATCATCCGCTGATGCCGGGTTACCTTGAGGGTAACGTTCCACATGGCATCAGCTTCTACACGCCTGATGAAAATCAACTTGTCTATCTTAATGATTTGCAAGTTAAATCAGACAGCTCCGTGACCGCACCTCCGCGCGGCGAAATGCCGATTACCGGGGTGTATTCCATGGGGAGCACGTCTTCCGTCGGGCAAAATGCCACATCCGATCTTGATATCTGGGTCTGCCACCAGTCGTGGCTGGACAATCAAGAGCGTCTGGCCCTGCAGAAAAAATGCACGCTGCTACAAAACTGGTGTGCGGCGATGGGCGTTGAGGTCAGCTTCTTCCTGATTGATGAAAACCGCTTCCGCCACAACGAAAGTGGCAGCCTCGGCGGCGAGGACTGCGGTTCAACCCAACACATTCTGCTGCTGGATGAGTTTTACCGCACGGCGGTCCGCATGGCGGGGAAACGTATTCTGTGGAATATGGTGCCGCGTGAGGAAGAAGAGCACTACGACGACTATGTGATGTCGCTGTATCAGCAGGGCGTGCTGACGCCGAACGAATGGCTGGATCTCGGTGGCCTGGGTACGCTGTCGGCGGAAGAGTACTTTGGTGCCAGCCTGTGGCAGCTGTACAAGAGCATTGACTCCCCTTATAAGGCCGTGTTGAAAACGCTGCTACTGGAAGCGTATTCGTGGGAATACCCGGATACTCGTCTGCTGGCGATGGACATTAAACAGCGCCTGCACGATGGCGAGATCGTTTCCTACGGTCTGGACCCGTACTGCATGATGCTGGAGCGAGTCACACGTTACCTTATTAGCATTGACGACCATGCGCGTCTTGACCTGGTACGCCGATGTTTCTACCTCAAAGTGTGTGAGAAACTGTCTCAGGAGACTGAGCACTCCGGCTGGCGTCGGGAAATACTCAGCCAGCTGGTAACAGAATGGGGTTGGGATACGCAGCGTCTTGAGGTGCTGGATAGCCGGGCCGACTGGAAAATCGGCCGGGTGCGCGAGGCGCATAATGAATTACTGGATGCGATGATGCAGAGTTATCGCAACCTGATCCGCTTTGCCCGCCGTAATAATCTCAGCGTCAGCGCCAGTCCGCAGGATATTGGCGTATTAACGCGTAAGCTTTATGCCGCTTTCGAAGCATTACCGGGTAAGGTGACGCTGGTCAATCCACAGATCTCTCCCGATCTGTCCGAGCAGCATCTGACCTTTATCCATGTCCCGAACGGCCGCGCCAACCGCGCGGGCTGGTATCTGTACAATCAGTCGCCGGACATGAGTTCCATCATCAGCCATCAGCCGCTGGAATATAACCGCTATCTGAACAAGCTGGTGGCGTGGGCGTGGTTTAACGGTCTGCTGACCAGCAAAACGCGGCTGCATATGAAGGGCAACGAGGTTTGTGATCTTGCCCGCCTGCAGGAGCTGGTTGCCGATGTATCGCACCATTTCCCGCTGCGCCTGCCAGCGCCAACGCCAAAAGCGCTCTACAGTCCCTGCGAGATCCGCCATCTGGCGATCATCGTTAACCTGGAATACGACCCGACTTCGGCCTTCCGTAATCAGGTGGTTCACTTTGATTTCCGCAAGCTGGATGTGTTCAGCTTTGGTGCTGAGCAGCAGTGTCTGGTTGGTAGTGTCGATCTGCTGTATCGCAACTCGTGGAATGAAGTGCGTACGCTGCACTTTAACGGCGAGCAGGCGATGATTGAGGCGCTGAAAACCATTCTGGGCAAAATGCATCAGGATGCCGCGCCGCCGGATGCGGTAGAGGTCTTCTGCTACAGCCAGCACCTGCGTGGGCTGATCCGTACCCGTGTTCAACAGCTGGTTTCAGAGTGCGTTGAGCTGCGGCTTTCCAGCACTCGCCAAGAGCCAGGTCGCTTCAAAGCGCTGCGCGTGGCGGGGCAGACATGGGGACTGTTCTTTGAGCGCCTGAGCGTTTCGGTACAGAAGCTGGAAAATGCCGTTGAATTTTACGGTGCGATCTCTAACAACAAGCTTCACGGCCTGTCGCTGAAGGTTGAAACGAATCAGACCCGGCTGCCGGCGGTGGTCAATGGCTATGCCAGCGAAGGCATTATCCAGTTCTTCTTCGAAGATACACTCGACGATCACGGCTTCAATATCTATATCCTGGATGAAACCAATCGGGTGGAGGTTTATCACCACTGCGAAGGCAGCAAGGAAGAGCTGGTGCGTGACGTCAGCCGTTTCTATTCGTCATCGCACGATCGTTTCACCTACGGCTCCAGCTTTATTAACTTTAACCTGCCGCAGTTCTATCAAATTGTTCAGGTTGAAGAGCGATTCCAGGTGATTCCCTTCCGCAGCCAGACGCTGACTCAGCTTTGCGCTGCCGTGCCGAACAGTGAAATCAGCAGCGATTATCCCCAGCGCTATCAGATGCATTGAGGCCGCTGGCATTCATCCAATTTGATTCTGCTTTTCCTGTTGCTTTTCAGTCTTCACCTGCGATGATAGACAGCAACGGGTATCTTTTACGAGCAGAATGAGAATGAAAAAAGCTATTTGCCAGCTGGCAATGTTACTTGCCGTTGTCAGCCTGGCGGGATGCGGACTCAAAGGGCCGCTCTACTTCCCGGCAGACGAAACGAGCAAACCGCAGGCCACTCAGACCTCTTCGCCGACGCAGTCCGGCAGCAGCGTGTCATCTCCTGCCACGACCTCCGGGCAGGATGTTAAACCGGTCCAGTAAACTATGACACACTCGGCGGAGCAGAAAATGCAGTTCTCGAAAATGCACGGTCTCGGCAATGACTTTATGGTGGTCGATGCCGTTACGCAAAACGTTTACTTCTCACCTGAGCTGATCCGTCGACTGGCGGATCGCAATCTGGGGATCGGCTTCGATCAGCTGCTGATCGTTGAGCCGCCTTACGATCCCGATCTCGATTTCCATTACCGCATTTTCAACGCTGACGGCAGCGAAGTCGCCCAGTGCGGCAACGGTGCACGCTGTTTCGCCCGCTTCGTTCGCTTAAAAGGCCTGACGAATAAAAGCGATATTCGCGTCAGTACGCAAACGGGCCGTATGGTGCTGAGCGTGAATCAGGATGAACTGGTTTGCGTGAATATGGGCGAGCCTAACTTCGAGCCTCAGCAGGTACCGTTCCGCGCGAATAAAGCCGAAAACATTTACCTGATGCGGGCCGCAGAACAGACCGTGATGTGTGGCGTGGTGTCGATGGGTAACCCACACTGCGTCCTGCAGGTGGATAGCGTGAAGACCGCCGCTGTCGAAACGCTGGGACCGGTGCTGGAAAGCCATGAACGCTTCCCTGAACGCGTGAACGTCGGCTTTATGGAAGTGGTCAACCGCGAGCACATTCGCCTGCGCGTGTATGAGCGCGGCGCGGGTGAAACCCAGGCCTGCGGTAGCGGAGCCTGTGCGGCAGTCGCGGTGGGTATTCAGCAGGGGCTGCTGTCAGAGAAAGTGCGTGTTGACCTGCCGGGCGGCACGCTAAACATTGCCTGGAAAGGGCCGGGGCATCCGCTGTTTATGACCGGGCCAGCCACTCACGTTTACGACGGGTTTATTCATCTATGAAAACTGTCGGGGAGCCACAACAGGACAGCAGCGAAGTGCTGCTGGACGATCGCCTTGTTGGCGATTACCTGCTGCAAAATCCAGACTTCTTTATTCGCAATGCCCGCCAGGTTGAGCAGATGATGGTGCCGCATCCGATCCGCGGTACCGTTTCGCTGGTGGAGTGGCAGCTGGCGCGGCAGCGCAACCATATTCATCAGCTTGAAGAAGAAATCACCCTGCTGATGGAGCAGGCCAGCGCGAACCAGCAGCTGTTCGAGCGTCTGTTCACCCTACAGGGACGGCTGGCCTCGGCATCAAGCCTGCAGGACATGCTGAATCGTCTGCATCTGTGGGCGCGTGAACTTGGGCTGGCGGGAGCGAATATCCGACTGTTTAGCGAACAATGGCGTATTGGTGCGCCGTCTGATTTCACTCAGCTTGCGCTGCCAAGACCGGCATTTGAATCGGTGCGTATTCAGCGGCTGGGTAAAGAGAACCACTACCTTGGCAATCTTAACGGGCCTGAGCTGCTGCTGCTGCTCCCGCAGGCGAAAGCCGTGGGATCGGTCGCGATGTCGCTGCTCGGCGAGCGTGGCGATCTTGGTGTACTGATCTTCAGCAGCCGCGATAAGCAGCACTACCAGCGCGGCATGGGAACGGTACTGCTCCAGCATCTGTCGCTAATGCTCCCCGATCTGTTATCGCGCTGGATTGAGCGCGCGTGAGCAGTGAATCGCCCCTGCTTCCTGCCGTAGAGGGCTTTCTGCGTTACCTGAAAGTTGAACGCCAGCTTAGCCCTCTGACCCTGATTAACTATCGTCGGCAGCTAACGGTGGTGGTTGAACTGCTGGATGCATTAAAAGTCACGGACTGGACACGCCTTGATGCTGCACTGGTTCGTACGCTGGCCGCCCGCAGCAGCCGCAGCGGACTGAAGACTGCCAGCCTTGCTCTGCGTCTTTCTGCACTGCGTAGCTTCCTCGACTGGTTGATTAGCCAGGGAACGATTCAGGCCAATCCGGCGAAAGGCGTTGCCACGCCGCGTGCGCCACGACACCTGCCAAAGAACATCGATGTCGATGAAGTTAACCAACTGCTGGAAATCGATCTCAACGACCCGCTGGCGGTGCGCGATCGTGCCATGCTGGAAGTGATGTACGGCGCGGGTTTGCGCCTCTCTGAGCTGACCGGCATTGACATAAACCATCTTGAGCTGGCTTCCGGCGAAGTCTGGGTAACCGGTAAGGGCAGTAAAGAACGCCGCCTGCCGATGGGGAAAACGGCGGTACTCTGGCTGGAACACTGGCTGGCGCTGCGGGAGCTGTTCTCACCGCAGGACAACGCGCTGTTCCTGTCTAAACTGGGCAAACGTATCTCCGCGCGTAACGTGCAGAAGCGCTTTGCCGAATGGGGTATTAAGCAGGGCCTGTCCAGCCACGTTCATCCCCATAAACTGCGCCATTCATTTGCGACACATATGCTGGAGTCCAGCGGCGATCTGCGCGCAGTGCAGGAGTTGCTTGGGCATGCCAATCTGGCAACCACCCAGATTTATACCCATCTTGATTTCCAACACCTGGCGTCCGTGTACGACGCTGCACATCCCCGTGCGAAACGAGGAAAGACCTGATGCATTTTTACCGACCACCGCGTCCGATCGCGGCGATGACCTTCGATCTCGATGATACGCTGTACGACAATTATCCGGTTATCGCACGAACCACAAAAGAATCTCACGCCGCATTACAGGCACATCATCCGGCGCTAAAAGATTATAGCGTGGAGCAGTATCAGCAGGTGCGTCAGCGACTGCTGCTCGCCGAACCGGAGATCTACCATGATGTCAGCGAGTGGCGGCGTCGCGCCGTTGAGCAGTCGATGCTGGATGTGGGGCTGGCTCCCGCCCAGGCGGCCGACGGCTCGCGCGAAGTGATGTCCGTATTCGCTGAATGGCGTAGCAAAATCACCATCTCTGATGAAAACCATGCAACGCTGGCGGCACTGGCAGAGCGTATTCCTCTGGTGGCGATCACCAACGGTAACGCTGAGCCGCATCTGTTTGGGCTGGATAAATACTTCCAGTTTATCCTGCGCGCGGGCCCCGATGGCCGTGCCAAGCCGTATCAGGATATGTACCACACTGCCGCAGAACGGTTGAATCTGGCACCGGAACGCATTCTGCACGTGGGTGACGACCTCACCACCGACGTTGCCGGTGCAGTGCGCTGCGGGATGCAGGCCTGCTGGATCAATTTACGCGGTGGCAATCTGATGCATATCGATGATGCGCGTCTGCTCCCAACGCTGGAGATTTCTCAGTTGGCATCGCTGACTGCGTTGTTATAATAAACTGGTTAAATAACCAGTAGGGCGGTGTGCCGCCCTCTACCCCGATGGTGCTTATGGACGTTTCCGATCTGCTCGACAGCCTGAATGACAAACAACGCGAAGCCGTCGCCGCGCCGCGCAGCAACCTGCTGGTGCTGGCGGGTGCCGGCAGTGGTAAAACCCGCGTCCTGGTTCACCGTATTGCCTGGCTGATGGCGGTTGAAAACTGTTCCCCTTACTCCATCATGGCGGTGACCTTTACCAACAAAGCCGCCGCTGAGATGCGTCACCGTATCGAACAGCTGATTGGAACCAGCCAGGGGGGCATGTGGATCGGGACCTTCCATGGACTCGCTCATCGCCTGCTGCGCGCCCACCATCTGGATGCCAACCTGCCGCAGGATTTTCAGATCCTCGACAGTGAAGACCAGCTTCGGCTGTTGAAGCGTCTGATCAAGGCGATGAATCTTGATGAGAAGCAGTGGCCTGCACGTCAGGGCATGTGGTACATCAACGGCAAAAAAGATGAAGGGCTGCGCCCGAAAAATATTGAGAGCTACGGCAACCCGATTGAACAGACCTGGTTACGCATCTATCAGGCCTATCAGGAAGCCTGCGATCGTGCCGGCCTGGTGGACTTTGCCGAACTGCTGCTGCGCGCGCACGAGCTGTGGCTGAACAAGCCGCATATTCTTAATCACTACCGCGAACGTTTCACCAATATCCTGGTGGACGAATTCCAGGATACCAACAACATTCAGTATGCGTGGATTCGCATGCTGGCCGGCGACAGTGGCAAGGTGATTATCGTCGGCGATGACGATCAGTCTATCTACGGCTGGCGTGGTGCGCAGGTTGAGAACATCCAGCGCTTCCTGAACGATTTCCCGGGGGCGGAAACCATTCGCCTCGAGCAGAACTATCGCTCCACCAACAATATTCTGAAAGCCGCTAACGCCCTGATCGCCAATAACAATGGCCGTCTGGGCAAAGAGCTGTGGACCGACGGCAGCGACGGTGAACCGATTGCCCTCTATTGCGCCTTTAACGAGCTGGATGAAGCGCGCTTTGTGGTTAATCGCATCAAAGTGTGGATGGAAAACGGCGGGGCGCTGAATGACTGCGCGATCCTCTATCGCAGCAACGCCCAGTCGCGCGTGCTGGAAGAGGCGCTGCTGCAAACCAGCATGCCTTACCGCATTTATGGCGGCATGCGCTTCTTCGAGCGTCAGGAAATCAAGGACGCGCTGGCCTACCTGCGTCTGATTGCCAACCGTAATGACGATGCCGCCTTTGAGCGTGTGATCAATACGCCAACACGCGGTATTGGCGATCGTACCCTCGACGTGGTGCGGCAGACCGCTCGTGAGCGTCAGTTGACGATGTGGCAAAGCTCACGCGTGCTGCTGCAGGAAAAAGCGCTGGCAGGGCGTGCCGCCTCGGCGCTGCAACGATTTATTGAGCTGGTGGACTCGCTGGCGCAGGAAACCACCGAACTGCCGCTGCATGTGCAGACTGACCGGGTGATCAAAGATTCCGGCCTGTGGCTGATGTACGAGCAGGAAAAGGGTGAAAAGGGCCAGGCGCGCGTCGAAAACCTTGAAGAGCTGGTCAACGCCACACGTCAGTACAGCTATCAGGATGAAGATGAAGACCTGATGCCGCTACAGGCTTTCCTCTCTCATGCGGCGCTGGAAGCGGGCGAAGGGCAGGCGGATAAGTGGCAGGATGCGGTGCAGCTGATGACCATGCATGCGGCCAAAGGGCTGGAGTTTATGCAGGTATTTATCGTCGGCATGGAAGAGGGCATGTTCCCCAGCCAGATGTCGCTGGATGAAGGCGGAAGGCTGGAAGAAGAGCGTCGTCTGGCTTACGTCGGCGTCACCCGCGCGATGCAAAAGCTGACGCTGACCTACGCGGAAACGCGCCGCCTGTATGGCAAAGAGGTCTATCACCGGCCTTCACGCTTTGTCGGAGAGCTGCCGGAAGAGTGCGTTGAAGAGGTGCGCCTGCGCGCCAGCGTCAGCCGCCCGGTCAGCCATCAGCGTATGGGTACGCCGGTAGCGAAAAACGACAGCGGCTTTACCCTTGGGCAGCGCGTTCTCCACGCCAAGTTCGGTGAGGGGACGATTGTTAACCTGGAAGGCAGCGGTGAACACAGCCGTCTGCAGGTGGCGTTCCAGGGACAGGGCATCAAATGGCTGGTTGCTGCGTACGCGAAGCTGGAAGCGCTGTGATGAAAGGTGGGCCCGCTTGACGCCTTTTTCGTCTCAGCGTAACATGCGCCCACCATTACCCTAAGAGGACATTCGCCTTGGACACACCCAGTAGATACTGGCTCATTGACCTGCACACCAGGTACAACTCCTAAGGCTATCCTCTTTTGCCGATAGCCTTCGTGGTTGTTGGCGACCGCATTCCCCGTCGCTCTGAGTCAGATCTGTTCGCTGACTGAAACGCATGTTTCCCGTGTTCAAGCGCTCTGTCCCACTAGTCACTGCGAATTGGGAGTATTGCTATGCTGAGCGCATTTAAACTGGACCAGAGCCGTCTGACCCGTCTTGAGCTGGATGATGCCAGCGAAGAGCTGACCGGCTCCGTCTGGGTCGATCTGATCGAGCCAGAAGAAGCTGAGCGAGACCGCGTCCAGACCGAGCTGGGCCAGAGCCTGGCCACCCGTCCTGAACTGGAAGACATCGAAGCATCGGCACGTTTCTTCGAAGACGAAGACGGCCTGCACATCCACTCCTTCTTTTTCTTTGAAGATGCTGAAGATCACGCCGGTAACTCAACGGTGGCGTTTACCATTCGTGAAGGGCGTTTATACACCCTGCGCGAGCGCGAGCTGCCCGCCTTCCGTCTTTACCGCATGCGTGCGCGCAATCAGGTTCTGACCGACGGCAATGCCTATGAGCTATTGCTGGATCTGTTTGAAACCAAAATCGAACAGCTTGCCGATGAGATAGAAAATATCTACAGCGATCTGGAAAAGCTTAGCCGGGTCATTATGGAAGGGCAGCAGGGCGATGAGTTTGACGCCGCGCTGTCTACGCTGGCCGAACTGGAAGATATCGGCTGGAAGGTGCGTCTGTGCCTGATGGATACCCAGCGCGCCCTCAACTTCCTGGTACGTAAAGCGCGTCTGCCGGTTAATCAGCTGGAACAGGCCCGCGAAATCCTGCGGGATATCGAATCCCTGCTGCCGCACAACGAATCGCTGTTCCAGAAGGTTAACTTCCTGATGCAGGCGGCAATGGGCTTTATCAACATTGAGCAGAACCGCATTATTAAAATCTTCTCGGTGGTATCGGTAGTCTTCCTGCCGCCAACGCTGGTGGCATCCAGCTACGGGATGAACTTTGAGTTTATGCCGGAACTGCGGTGGAGCTTTGGTTATCCGGGAGCCATTACCCTGATGATCCTCGCCGGGCTGGCACCGTACGCCTACTTTAAGCGTAAAAACTGGCTCTGATTGCCGTTGGCTCAGCCTGATTTATCGGGCTGGGCCGGTCTTTACTCTCTCAAAATGTTTCACGATCTGGTACTCCGTCCACGCTGCGGGTAATCTGTAAGTTCTTATTTCAGCTGAGATCGCTTCACTCTATGGAACGGTTATCCCTGCGATACCAGTGGGCGCTGCTGCTCATTACATCGCTGCTGTTGGGGTCTGTCCTGCAGGTTTTTCATGTACCGGCTGCGCTGTTACTGGGCCCGATGATAGTCGGCGTGGTAATGGGGTTGAGCGGTGCGCAGATCCGCATCAGTAAACGCCTGTTTGTACTGTGCCAGGCCGTGCTGGGCTGCATGATTGCCCAGAGCCTTTCGCCTTCCATTCTTCAACCGCTGCTGGCCGACTGGCCCATCGTCCTGTCCGTGCTTCTGCTCACGCTGGCAGCCAGCGGACTGTCCGGCTATCTGCTGGTGCGCTTCAGCGACCTGCCTGGTCCGACCGGCGCGTGGGGTTCCTCCCCCGGAGGCGCATCCGCAATGGTGGCAATGGCCGGTGATTTTGGGGCGGATACCCGACTGGTGGCATTTATGCAGTATCTGCGCGTGCTGTTTGTCGCTGCCGCTGCCGCGATAGTGGCACGTATCAGCCTGGGCGACAGCGCGCAGTCCAGCGGGCTGGAGTGGTTTCCGCATCTGGGGTGGGGGTTTGCCGCGACGCTGGCGGTGATTGTGCTCGGGGCGGTGCTCGGTCAGAAATTCCGTATTCCCTCCGGCGCATTGCTGTTGCCCGCGCTGATCGGGGCGACTCTGCATTCCAGCGGTACGGTAACGTTACAGGTGCCAGAGTGGCTGCTGGCGCTGGCGTATGCGCTGATTGGCTGGACGGTTGGTCTGCGTTTTACGCGTCCGGTCTTTCTGCTGGCCCTGCGCACGTTACCGCAAATGGTGGTGTCGATTATCGGCCTGATGCTGCTGTGCGGCGCGATGGCGTGGATGCTGACCCGGGTACTGCATGTCGACATGCTGACGGCGTATCTGGCGACCAGCCCTGGCGGGCTGGACACCGTTGCGATTATTGCTGCCGGTAGCCGGGTCGATCTGGCTTTTGTGATGGCGATGCAGACGCTACGCCTGTTCTCCATCCTGCTGACCGGCCCGGCAATGGCCCGATTTCTTTCACGCTATGCGCGACGGTGATCGGTGCAGCGTCCAGAGTGCGTCCGCGATAAACAATGCGAGCGCCGCCCAGATAAAGCCGAAGGTCACGGCTTTATCTGACGTCATCTGCTCACCGTAGAACAGCACGGCCAGCAGGAACATCAGCGTCGGGCCAAGATACTGGAAGAATCCCACGGTAGAGAGGCGCAGACGTGTGCAGGCGGCGGTAAACAGCATCAGCGGGACGGTGGTGATAATCCCGGCGGCGGCCAGCAGAATATTCAGGCTTGCCGCATTGTTGCCGAGGTGGCTGGTGGGACTGTCGACGATGGCGAACAAATAGACGGCAGCGGGAACCAGCAGCCAGCTGGTTTCAACCAGCATGCCGGTTTGTGCATCCACCGCAATTTTCTTACGCAGTAGCCCATACATTGAGAACGTCGCCGCAAGGCCAAGCGCGATAACGGGTACTGAACCGAACTTCCACAGCTGCACCAGCACGCCACAGGTGGCAAGCGCAACGGCCAGCCACTGTAAACGGCGGAAGCGCTCGCCAAGAAACAGCATACCGACCAGAACGTTTAGTAGCGGGTTGATAAAGTAACCGAGGCTGGCTTCCAGCATATGATGATTGTTTACCGCCCAGATATACAGCAGCCAGTTGCTGCAGATCACCACGGCAGATACGGCCAGCAGCAGCACCTTTTTCGGCTGGGCGGCAATGGCGCGGATATTACGCCAGCTGCGGCTGATGCTGATTAGTACCAGCATAAAAAAGAAGGACCAGATAACCCGATGGGTCATGATCTCCCCGGCGGGTACCTGCTGGATCAGTTTGAAATAGACCGGAGCCACGCCCCAGATAAAATACGCTCCTAGCGCAAAGAGCACGCCCTGGCGTGTTTGTTGTGGATTCATTTCTTAACCAATCATATAGGTAGCAGTAGCGCTGGCAATGTGAACACCGGCATCGTTATGGAGTTCAACGCGGGCAACGGAGACTTTGTTACCGCCGCGCAGCAGGCTACTGCTGGCGACAAAACGCTCGCCGCGCCCTGGCCGCAGGTAATCCACGCGCAGATCGATGGTGCCCATGCGCGACAGGCGCTGGCGAAGCTCTTCTTCGGTGATGCTTTGCTGACGAGTCAGCGCGCTGCTGACGCAGACCAGACCCGCCGCAACGTCCAGCACCGAGGCAATCACCCCGCCGTGCAGGATTTTCTGCGCATAGTTGCCGACCAGCATAGTTTGATTCGCCAGGCTTAGCTGAGCAAAGTCCGGTTCAAGGCGATCCAGCTCCAGCCCGAGCGAGCGGTTGAAGGGCATATCATAAACAAAAATTTCGCCAATCAGCCGACGTGCTGCCGCCTGATCCAAAGGTAACGCTGACATTATTGTGATCCTGTAAAGCCGGGGAAAAGTAAATCAAAGGTTAATGAGGTGAGTATCTTATGCTTCGTTGGCAGTGCTTTCCACTTTCAGAAAACAGCACTAAAGCGGGCAGCACTTTATGTGTAGAATGGCGTGCTTTTATCTTCATATTCGCCCACCGGGAGTAAATTATGGCTCTGCTGAAAGGACTGCTGGCGACAGCACTCCTGGTTCCGACAATTGCGCTGGCACAGGAAGCGACGCTAAAAGAAGTTCATGACCGGCCTGAGGTTCCCGGTAGCATCATTGCTAACCTGCTGGAAAAACACGATAACCCGTTTGTTCTCTATCCCTACGAGAGCAACTATCTGCTTTATACCTATACCAGCAATATCAACCGGGAAGCGATTGAGTCCTACAACTGGGGTAATGAAGCCAAGCACGACGAGGTGAAATTTCAGCTGAGCCTGGCCTTCCCGCTGTGGCGCGGCATCCTGGGCGATAATTCCGTGCTGGCGGCCTCCTATACACAGAAATCCTGGTGGCAGCTCTCCAACCGTGGAGCGGGGGCATCTTCACCGTTCCGTGAAACCAACTATGAGCCACAGATTTTCCTCGGCTGGGCAACCGACTACAGCCTGGGTGGCTGGACGCTGCGGGATGTAGAAACCGGTCTCAACCACCAGTCAAACGGGCGTTCCGACCCCACTTCACGCAGCTGGAACCGGGTTTATGCCCGACTGATGGCGCAAAACGGCAACTGGCTGGTGGAAGTGAAGCCCTGGTATCGCCTGCCGGAAAGTGAAAGCAACGACGATAACCCCGATATCACCAAATATATGGGGTATTACCGTTTGACGCTGGGCTATCAGATGGGTGACAGCATCTTCAGTGTGAAGAGTAACTACAACTGGAACAGCGGCTACGGCGGCGCGGAGCTGGGCTGGAGTTACCCGATGACTGAACACGTGCGCTTCTATACCCAGGTATTTAGCGGCTACGGCGAATCGCTGATCGATTATAACCATCGTCAAACTCGCGTTGGTGTGGGCGTAACGCTTAACGATCTGTTCTGATTTCATCTTCGCCGGGCGCAACTGCCCGGCGAATAAAACCCAGCCAAAGTCGGTTTTCCCCTGTTCTGGATCCCGGCTTTGCGCAGCAATATTACGTTTTGCAGCCGCTTCGCAGACAGAGCCATCGATGAAAAGTGACGCAGCAAAACGGCGCGAACCGCTTCGCAAATAAGCAAAATGCTCGCGATAATCCAGATCTTACTCCGGACATGAGTTATCATTCTTCGCTGTGGTTGAGTCTTGCTCAACCGTCGGTTCCGGCATCACCATCGGGCAGGCAGTGCCCGGTAGCGCTTCACACCACTTCAGATTGGGGACAATGTGTCTACGGCAGCAGTAATCAATAATGAGACGCTGGCAGAGCAGGTACTTCGCGATACCTTCGGCTATCAGCAGTTTCGTCCGGGACAGCAAACGATAATCCAGGCATCGCTCGACGGACGTGATTGTCTGGTGGTTATGCCGACCGGTGGCGGTAAATCTCTTTGTTATCAGATTCCTGCACTGGTTCGCGATGGGTTAACGCTGGTTGTATCGCCGCTGATTTCACTGATGAAAGACCAGGTCGATCAGCTGCTGGCAAACGGGGTGTCTGCGGCCTGCCTGAATTCTACGCAGAGCCGTGAACAGCAGCAGGAAGTGATCGCAGGCTGTCGTACTGGCAAAGTACGCATGCTGTATATCGCCCCTGAGCGGCTGATGATG
This sequence comes from Erwinia sp. S43, assembly GCF_016624745.1. Classification (NCBI taxonomy): domain Bacteria; kingdom Pseudomonadati; phylum Pseudomonadota; class Gammaproteobacteria; order Enterobacterales; family Erwiniaceae; genus Erwinia; species Erwinia sp. S43. The sequence continues at coordinate 50,959 of NZ_JACVTX010000023.1, forward strand.
GATAACTTCCTCGACCAGCTGACGCACTGGAACCCGGCGATGCTTGCGGTGGACGAAGCCCACTGTATTTCACAGTGGGGACATGACTTCCGCCCTGAGTACGGTGCGCTGGGGCAGCTCAGACAGCGTCTGCCTAATGTTCCGGTGATGGCACTGACAGCCACCGCGGATGAAACGACGCGAAACGATATCGTTCGTCTGCTTCAGTTAGACGATCCGTTGATTCAGATCAGCAGCTTCGACCGCCCGAATATTCGCTACACGCTGGTGGAAAAATTTAAACCTACCGAACAACTTCTACGCTATGTGCAGGATCAGCGCGGTGCGTGCGGCATTATTTACTGCAACAGCCGCGCCAAGGTGGAAGATACAGCCGCACGTCTGCAAAGCCGCGGGTTGAGCGTGGGTGCTTATCACGCCGGAATGGACAATGCGCATCGCGCGCATGTGCAGGAAGCCTTCCAGCGTGACGATTTGCAGATCGTCGTGGCCACCGTGGCGTTTGGTATGGGCATTAACAAACCCAACGTGCGTTTCGTGGTGCATTTCGATATTCCGCGCAATATTGAATCCTACTATCAGGAAACCGGCCGCGCCGGTCGCGATGGCCTGCCGGCGGAGGCTTTACTGCTTTACGATCCGGCAGATATGGCCTGGCTGCGCCGCTGCCTGGAAGAAAAAGCGCCGGGGCAGCTGCAGGATATTGAGCGCCATAAACTCAATGCCATGGGTGCCTTCGCCGAAGCGCAAACTTGCCGCCGTCTGGTTCTGCTGAACTACTTCGGCGAGGGGCGTCAACAGGCCTGTGGAAACTGCGATGTTTGCCTCGATCCGCCGCGTCGCTATGACGGGCTGGTGGAGGCGCAGAAGGCGCTTTCCTGTATTTATCGCGTCGGTCAGCGTTTCGGTATGGGTTATATTGTCGAGATCCTGCGCGGTGCAAATAATCAGCGTATTCGCGACATGCAGCACGACAAGCTGCCGGTTTACGGCATTGGTCGTGAGCAGACGACTGAACACTGGACCAGTGTACTTCGCCAGCTGATCCACCTTGGCCTGGTCACCCAGAATATCGCTATGTATTCCGCGCTCCAGCTGACGGAAGCGGCCAGGCCGGTATTGCGTGGTGAAACGCCGCTGATGCTGGCAGTACCAAGGCTGGTGACGGCAAAACCGCGCAGCAGCAGCCAGAAATCATGGGGTGGCAATTACGATCGTAAGCTGTTTGGCAAATTGCGTAAGCTGCGTAAAGCGATTGCCGATGAGGACAACATCCCGCCTTATGTGGTGTTCAGCGATGCTTCACTGATTGAAATGTCTGAACAGATGCCACTAACGGCCTCAGAAATGCTGAGTATTAACGGGGTGGGGCATAAAAAGCTGGAACGCTTTGGCAGGCCGTTCCTGTTGATGATTAAGGATCACGTTGACGGTGTCGATGACGATTAACCATCGTGTTGAGCGGGCCGGGTGACCGGCCCTTTTACGTTCAATCAGGCGATACGCCGCGCCGACGCCAGTAGTGCACCCACCGCCATAAATAACCCACCGAAAATTCGATTTAACAGCTTCATTTGCTGCGGGCCTTTTATCCAGACGGCAATACGCGTAGCCAGCGTGGCATAGCCAATCATCACAATAATGTCGACCACCACCGTGGTTACGCCCAGCACAAGGTACTGCATCGCCTGCGGCTGATGCGGGATGATAAACTGGGGGAACAGCGCCGCAAGGAACACGATGCTTTTCGGGTTGGTCAGGTTAACTAAAACCGCCCGCTGGAACAGTTTACGTCGCGGCATCGCCTTCGCCACGGCATTCAGATCGATGGCTCCGGCAGAACGCCACTGTTGAATGCCCAGCCAGACCAGATAGGCAGCGCCAGCCCATTTCAAGATCTCAAATGCCAGCAGCGATTGTGAAAACAGCGCGCCCAGGCCGATCCCAACCAGGATAATATGCAATGACAGCCCGACCTGTAGCCCGGTAATGGAGGCAGCGGCCCCGCGATAGCCATGGCTGATACCGGTACTCATAGTATTAATGGCACCAGAGCCTGGCGAAAGGCTCAAAATGCTGGTTGTCAGAAGGTAAGTCAGCCACCATTCGATGGTCATGGGTAAAGCTCCCGAAAAACGCTTAATTGTGACACAATACGTGAATGTTGAACGTTGTGCTATGGGTAACAATGGCCTGCTGAATGGTAAAACATCTTTCTGGAAAAAGTCTGATGGATCTTGGTAAATCAGGCTGGTTGACCCGTGAACAGTCTTTTGCGGCCTTTTCAACGGGCCCTTTGCTGAGCTTTTGGCAGCAGCGCGAAGAAGATGAATTCGCCGGTGTTGGCAACGTGCCCATCCGCTATGCCCGCTTCATCTCTTCGCAACATGACAAGGTTATTTTGCTCTGTCCCGGTCGAATCGAAAGTTATGTCAAATATCCTGAGCTGGCTTACGATCTGTTTCACTGCGGCTATGATGTGATCGTTGTCGATCATCGTGGGCAGGGACGATCGGGGCGCTTGTTGCAGGATTCGCATCGTGGCCACGTGGCGGCCTTTGAGGATTATGTCGACGATCTGGAAACGCTTTATTTAAAAGAGATCGTCGCTCGTCATTATCGTCATCGCTATGCCCTGGCGCATTCGATGGGCGGTGCAATCCTCACGTTGATGCTGGCGCGTCAGCCTGCGGCATTCGATGCCGCTGCATTAACCGCGCCGATGTTTGGCATCACGCTGCCGATGCCGCAGTGGATGGCCCATCGAATTCTGGACTGGACGGAAAAACGCCCGGCAGTCAGCGAGGGCTACGCTATTGGTACAGGAAAATGGCGTCCGCGACCGTTTGGCCTCAATCATCTGACCCACAGCCGCGAGCGTTATCGGCGCAATCTGCGCTTTTACGCTGACGATCCCGGGCTTCGTGTCGGCGGACCTACCTATCATTGGGTGAGGGAGGGGGTGATGGCGGGTAAGATGATCCTGCAGCAGGCATCCCGCATCTCAACACCGCTGCTGCTGCTACAGGCAGAAGAAGACAGGGTCGTGGATAACAGAGCACAAAATCTTTTTTGCCAGGCAATGGTTGCCGCCGGACAGCCCTGTGAAGGGGGAGCTCCCAGGATTATCGCAGGCGCCCGCCATGAAATACTGTTTGAGAAAGACAGTATGCGGGCTGAGGCACTGGAAACGATTATGGCGTTTTTCGCTCGCCATCCCTGATTACCCGCTGCGCAAAGTTTATGTTACCTGATGGGCCCTGCCCGCCAAATGATATTAACCAGAGGTTTTATGTACCGTATTGTTGCTTCAGATCTGGATGGCACGCTGTTATCTCCCGATCATACACTTTCCCCTTTTGCCCGCGAAACTCTGCAGCTGCTGGTTCGCAAGGGAATCCATTTTATTTTTGCCACCGGCCGACACTATATTGATGTCGCGCAGATGCGTGATAGCCTGGGCATCGACGCCTTTATGATCACCTCTAATGGCGCACGTGTGCATAACACCGCCGGTGAACTGGTTTTCAGCCATAATCTCGATGAAGACATTGCGCGCGAATTGTTTGCTATGCAGCACAGCAATCCTGACATCTATACCAACATATATCGCGATGAAGAGTGGTTTTTGAATCGCCATCGTCCCGATGAAATGGATTTTTTCAAAGAATCAGATTTCAACTATCAGATTTACCATCCCGGCGATCTGCCGACAGACGGTATCAGCAAAGTCTTTTTCACCTGTAATGATCCTGAGCTACTGGTTCCGCTGGAGCTGGCGCTGATCGCACGATGGGGCGATCGGGTCAACGTCAGTTTTTCGCTGCCAACATGTCTTGAGGTGATGGCCGGTGGCGTTTCTAAGGGCCATGCGCTGGATGCCGTATCGCAGTCTCTCGGTTCTTCTCTGAAAGAGTGCATCGCGTTTGGTGATGGGATGAATGATAAAGAGATGCTGAGCATGGCGGGTAAAGGATACATCATGGAGAATGCGCATCAGCGCCTGAAGGATTTGTTGCCGGAACTGGAAGTCATTGGTTCTAATGCCGAACAGGCCGTATCGAAAACGCTGCGTACCTTGTTTGGTGTGTAGTCACTCTTAGTTATAATTTTTACCCGCTCGATCAGCGTTGCGAACCCATAACCAGGATAATACATTTTCTCCTGGTTTTTTTATGTCTAGAATAAATATTTTTCATCAAAAATAGTTAATTTATGACATTGGGTTTTGGGGATGATTTAATTTCGTTTAAATGTGTCATTGTGTTTTTAATTAGTAAATTGGGGTCTTTGTCATTTCATTATGAGTCGATTATGAAATGCTCTCGCCACAAACAATCTTCATAGCGCATTGAATTTTGAGGGATATAATTCTATTTCCATCTTTTTTTTAGATTATAGTGTTATATTTATTATTTATGCTTTTATAGCATGGTATTTTTATGTGAATTTTAGTAGTGATGTTTTTTAAGCTTTTCAACGACTATCCTTGCTGTAATAATTATCGAATCAAACCATTATGGATGGTTTGATTTTGGGCCACTAAGCTGTATTCATCATGCTTTGTTTATGAAATTATTATGGTGACCCGATTAATTATCTGTATTTATACTGATGTAAATTTAAATTAACTGTTAAAACTGCATGTCTGAAGTTGTTATGTATTTATCTTCCATGCTATTGGTCTTCGGTGTTTTGTTTGAATTCAAAAAAAATTTGTTAAAGCACAATCCATATCTGTGGATTGTCATAATCAGATCGTTGGGAAATCCTTGTTTAGACAGGAGAACTCTGGTTTGGAAAACCAGTTGATTATAATTCTTCTCTTTTGACATGGATGTGTTTCCTCCCCAAACATTTTGAATGATTTTTTCTTTTTCGATAATTTCATTCATCAAACACAGAATGAGGATTCTTTGGTTTTTACTAACCTTAGCCATAATATTGCTATCTTTAATCATTAAATACTTATCCTTTAACAGGAGTTTTTCATTTTCATACTTTACTGATTTTGGTTCTATGCTGTTCATTTTTTAAATTTCTCTTTTTTACAAGTCGGGAATAGCACCTAAAGTTTTTCTTTAGGGTTTTTTATTTTTAATACATCATTTCGTTAGAGTTATTTTATTATTATGGAAAGATTAATAACAATATATATTGTCTTTTTATTTTTTTATAGGTTTTTATTTTGTTATTAATTAATTTATTAGTTTAATACTCTGTGTTTTGTTGGGTTTATGTTGGTATCTTTTAAAAGAAACCAATAGCTCGTTTATGATTAAAATGTGTTTTTTCTTAAAAATTAAGATGGTAAATAGGTTGCTATCTTGTGGTTTTCAGGATGGCAATTATTCTGGATGATTAGGTGGCGTTGTGAATTACTTAATAAATGGGACTTTAAAATACAATTCCTATGATGGAACGTTGTATTTGATTGACGGTAGTGTAGATATGTTAACGCTTAGTCGGATTGCTAATGAATTGCTTTGCTTGATGGTGGAGAATAATAACAATCCATTAAGCAGAGAACATATTCTGAATGATCTTTGGACTAAAAAGGGTTTGTCATCCTCTGGTAATAATTTAAATAACTACATGTCAATATTGAGGAGGGCTTTGTCTAATCTTGGGTTCTCTGACGTGATCATTACTATTCCCCGGCATGGCTTCATGCTTAGTGCGGACGTCGAGATTATGTCAGATGATAATGATGAAGGTGAGATTTTTACGGGGGGAAATAAGCAGTTAGCGAATAGCTTAATCAATGATGACAGCTTAAATAAAAAAATAAATTTTATTTTCTTATTTATCAGAAAGGGAAATGTAAGTCTTTTAACCGTGTTGTTACTTGTTTTATTAATCTCCCCTTTGCTGTTTTTTCATTTTTTAGTGCGAAGTGATTATTCTTTTAAAATAAATAATTGTAATGTGTATTTGCTGGATAACTCCGGAGTTAAAAGAAAAACAGCGGATGATTTTTCAGTAGTAAAAAACCATGTTGTTAAATACAAAATAAACTGTGGCCGTAAAGCAGATATTTTTTATTGGTCCGGGCGGGAGGTTAGTGTAAATGAAAGCTCCACAGGTAAAGAAATTTTAGCCTACTGCGATAATAGCAGCGGAGGAGAATGCGTTAATTACGGTCTGCTCAAATGAGAGAAATAAACTAATGTCTTTAATCAGGCAACGTTATCCTTGCTGGGTGGTGGTGGTGGTTCTCTCACTGTGTATTCTCTGGTTTGGCAACATGAATAAGAGGCAAGACTTTAGTTGCAGGGCACAGTTAGATATGGAACCTCTTGTTAATCAGTGTGGTAGCAGAAACTTGCTCGACCTGTTTATGGCAATAAACGGTAATGGCGAAGGGTATCTGTTGCTTTCAGGGAAGTTGAGGTGTCTGGGGAAAGATCAAGCTGTCAATGACATTCTTGATTTCGATTATGAAAAAGAGGGGGGATATTATGATTTACATCTGCGGAAAAAAGACACGGTGATAAATAAATTTCTACCGCAGCTCAAGGATAAAAATCTCATGGTAAAAATAAGAAAGTTGGATCGTCGAAGGTATCTTCTTTCGTTTAATAAACAGGCGTTGCTGGTGTGTACGTCTGAGTAAGGGAAAATGAGTAGCGGTCTTTGAAAGCTATCCCGCTACTCAGATTTTAATTATTGAGCGTTCATCTGCTGCTTATGCTTCTTTTCGCTCATCATGGTCATGGCGAGCAAAATAACGGCCAGAATACTTCCACCAATCATTACCATAAAGCCGCCATCCCAGCCGAAATAGTCGACGGTATAGCCGACGATCGCGCTGGCGGCAACAGAACCACCGAGATAACCAAACAGGCCGGTAAATCCAGCGGCAGTACCCGCAGCCTTTTTCGGTGCCAGCTCCAGAGCGTGCAGACCGATCAGCATGACGGGGCCATAAATCAGGAAGCCAATCACCATCATACAGGCCATATCGACGCCAGGATTACCCGCCGGGTTCATCCAGTACACAATGGTCGCAATGGTCACGAGAGTCATAAAGAAGACGCCGGTAGCTCCACGGTTGCCCTTGAATACCTTATCTGACATCCAGCCACACAGCAGCGTGCCTGGAATACCTGCATATTCATAGAAGAAATAAGCCCACGAAGATTTATCCAGCGTGAAGTGCTTAACCTCTTTCAGATAGGTTGGTGACCAGTCGAGCACACCGTAGCGCAGCAGATAAACAAACACGTTCGCCAGTGCGATATACCACAGCAGTTTGTTCGGCAGAATGTACTGGGTGAAAATCTGTTTCGCAGTCAGCTCTGTTTCATGTTTTTCATCATAGTCCGGCGGATAGTCGTTTTTATACTCTTCAATCGGAGGCAGACCACAGGACTGTGGTGTATCGCGCATCAGCGCAAAGGCGATAATTGCGATCAGAATGGCACCAAATGCCGGCATGTACAGTGCGGCTTTCCAGTCGTTAAACCAGGCCATACCTAACAAGAACAGTAGTGGAGGGATACCGCCACCAACGTTATGTGCGCAGTTCCATACGGAAACGATGCCACCGCGCTCTTTCTGTGACCACCAGTGAACCATGGTACGGCCGCACGGTGGCCATCCCATACCCTGGAACCAGCCGCACAGGAACAGCAGGACGAACATGACCATGATGCTGGAAGTTGCCCAGGGCACAAAACCCATAAACAGCATCACTGCTGCGGCCAGAATCAGTCCGGCAGGCAGGAATACGCGAGGGTTTGAGCGGTCAGAAACCGAACCCATGATGAATTTTGAAAAGCCGTAGGCAATAGAAATACCTGACAGTGCAAATCCTAAATCTCCGCGTGAGAAGCCCTGCTCAACGAGATAAGGCATCGCCAGCGCAAAGTTTTTACGCACCAGATAATAGGCGGCGTAGCCGAAGAAGATCCCCAGAAAGATCTGCCAGCGCAGTTTGCGGTACAGCGGATCGACGCGGCTGGCATCAACGCGTGGCTGATGTGCTGCGGGTTTAAAAATACTTAACATTACGGCCCCCATGGCTCTGGTAACGATATCCCCGCCCGGCTGAGATGAAATACAAACAGTTTCCCTGGTAACGGTAAATGTTCTATTTCGAAAGCAGCATGGCGATATTCGAAGGTAACTGCTGTGAATAAGTGCGCGAATGTTACATTTTTATGACGAAATGGCTATATCTGCACCATTAAATGAGGTGATATTTTCGTATGCGAACTATAATTTGTGATTTAAGTCACACTTATGAGGCCGTTTAACGCTCAGAAGTCCGCATTTTGGACGTTTACGTTCTAATTGGAAAAAATTTTATCTAAGTAATGTTATATCCATGAAAAAAAGCAGGATTTAAAGAGGCGAGAATATGAGCAGTGATACTGGCGTAGATAGGGAGAACATCTGCTGTTATTTCAATCTTAATATATGACATGTAACTTACTGAATTTATTAATTAAAAGTAGTAGGTGGTCATTTCACCGTTTATAATGCTCATACCGCTATCATCAAAATTGATAACTAAACCATCACCGGCAATATTAATTACGTTGATGGGTTTGTCATTGTTAATAACGGTGGTGATATTCATATTATCCCGGCCACCGCTAACCTGATCTAACTCTATTTCTGACAATACCTGCATGATATAACCCCCTTTTTGATTGAAGAACTCAACTGATGCTAGAGTTTCATGTAAGGGGACAGGTATTGTAATTTGATGATTTTCATAAACTAACGCCCGGTTAAGGCGTTAATTATTTGAAATAGAGATGAATATTTACTTTTTAGCCGGGCGAATCTTCATTGCCAGACCTTTGAGGAAGTTGCGAAGGATTTGATCGCCGCACTCGCGATAATTTTTATGTCCCGGCTTGCGGAAGATTGCCCCAATTTCTGATTGCCCCACCGCAAAATCGGCGCTTTTCAGCAGCTCAATAATATCAGTGGTTTTCAAATCGAAAGCGACGCGAAGCTTTTTCATGATGATGTTGTTTGTCATCTTACGTTCAATCGAAGGCACCGGCGCATCTTCACTTTTCCCGCGGCGTTCGAAAATCAGACCGTTAAGGAAATAGCCCATAACGACATCCGGGCAGAGGCGATAGCCTGGCTCATCTTCTTTTTTCAGGAAGCTGTGCACTTCGGCTTCAGCCACTTCGCTCTCTGCCAGCGCCAGAATGCTCACTACTTTCGCATCGCTTAAATCCAGCATGTAACGCACGCTGCGCAGGACATCATTATTCGTCATAAACACTCTCTTCATTGAAACTATTGCAGTGAGCGCATTATAGAGCCAATTGAGCGGTTAGACAGGAAAAACCGCCGGTCTTCACTGATGAGTTGAGTCAGGGATGAGTCAGCGATGTTGGCAACGGCGTGCCCGGGAGAGAAGCATCCCGCACCCGCGGTAAATGATCGCATGCGTGCTGCCGGGCTGAACGGATAAATGCTTCAACCACCGGTTGACGCTGTTCCCCATCCCGTACAGCCGCGTAAAGCCTGCTCCACAGACCTTCGCCCAGCGCCCGGGTAGCAACAAGTCCCTGTTGCTCAAAGCTTTCCACCACCCAGTGTGGCAGAGCCGCAATGCCCATCTGCGCGGAGACCATCTGAATTAACAGTAATGTGTTATCCACGCTTTTCAGAGCCGGGCTGACGCCAGCGGGCTGTAGAAAATGACGCCAGATATCAAGACGCTGACGCTGTACCGGGTAAATCAACAGCACTTCACTGGCTAAGTCTTCCGGAGAAATACGGTTCACTTTGGCCAGAGGATGGTCAGGTGCCATAACCAGCCTGACCTCGAAATCGAACATTGGCGTATAGAACAAGCCGCTGCGCGGCAGAATATCGGAGGTGAGTACGATATCCAGTTCGCCCTGCTGAAGCGCAGGCTGTGGGTCAAACGTCACGCCCGATTTAAAATCCATCACCACCTGCGGCCAGCTTTTGCGGAAATTGTTCAGTGCCGGCGTCAGCCACTGAATACAGCTGTGGCACTCAATAGCGATGCGCAACGTAGTCTGGTGTGGCTCATGGCAGGCCTGTAATGCTTGTTGAATCTGTGGCAACACCTGCTCGGCCAGCTGCAGTAAAACCTCTCCCTGTGGTGTAAAGCGTAGTGGCTGACTTTTCCGCACGAACAGACGGAAGCCCAGCCGCTGTTCCAGATCGCTGAACTGATGGGATAACGCTGACTGCGTTTGATGTAGCTGGGCGGCAGCGGCGGCCAGCGAACCTGAATTTCGCAGAGCCTGCAGCGTTCGGAGGTGTTTGAGTTCGATCATGAGAGTCCTTCACATCGACAGTGAACATATTGCGCTTGTAGATAATACAGTACCTGCGGATTATAGCAGTGTAAACATCTGGACGTCCAAATGATAACACCTAAATTAACAGGAAGCGCATCATGACTATTCAGAACCATACTCTTGGATTTCCCCGCGTCGGCCTGCGCCGCGAACTAAAAAAAGCACAGGAAAGTTACTGGGCGGGCAATAGCACGCAGGAAGAGCTGCTGGCAACCGGTCGCGAATTACGCGCCCGTCACTGGCAACAGCAGAAAGATGCCGGTGTGGACCTGCTGCCGGTTGGTGACTTTGCCTGGTACGATCACGTACTGACGACCAGCCTGCTGTTGGGCAACGTACCTGCCCGCCACCGAAATAAAGAGGGTTCTGTTGACCTTGATACCCTGTTCCGCCTTGGCCGGGGGCGCGCGCCGACCGGTGAACCGGCAGCCGCCGCAGAAATGACCAAATGGTTTAACACCAACTATCACTATATGGTGCCGGAGTTTGTACGCGGCCAACAGTTCAAACTGACCTGGACCCAGCTGCTGGATGAGGTTGATGAAGCGCTGGCCCTTGGGCATAAGGTCAAACCCGTACTGCTTGGCCCGGTAACCTACCTGTGGCTGGGGAAAGTGAAGGGCGAACCGTTCGATCGCCTGACGTTGCTAAGAGACATTCTTCCGGTCTATCAACAGGTCCTTGCCGAGCTGGCGAAACGTGATATTGAGTGGGTGCAGATTGATGAGCCTGCCCTGGCTCTTGAGCTGCCTGCTGAATGGCTGGCGGCGTTCATACCGGCTTATGATGCACTGCAGGGGCGCGCTAAGCTGCTGCTAACCACCTATTTCGACAGTATTGGTCAGAACCTGAAGACCATTACCGCACTGCCTGTTCAGGGACTGCACGTGGATCTGGTTCATGGCAAAGATGACATCGCCCTGTTGAATAACAACGTGCCAGCGAACTGGCTGCTGTCGGTCGGGGTGATTAACGGGCGTAACGTCTGGCGTGCCGATCTCAGCAGCTGGTTTGAGCGACTGCGGCCGCTGGTCGCTCAACGCAAACAGCTGTGGATTGGGACTTCCTGCTCGCTGCTGCACAGCCCGATCGATTTGAGTGTGGAAACGCGCCTGGATGAAGAGGTGAAAAGCTGGTTCGCTTTCGCACTGCAAAAATGTACCGAACTGTCACTACTGAGTAATGCACTGAACAACGATGATGCAGCCTCACTGGAGGCCTGGAGCGCCCCAGTCCGTGCTCGTAAGACATCCACCCGAGTACACAACGCAGCGGTGGCTCAGCGCCTCGCGTCAATTACGGCGAAAGACAGCCAGCGTCAGAATAGCTATCAGGTTCGTGCTGAATCCCAGCGAAAGCGTTTCCAGCTGCCGGCATGGCCAACCACCACCATTGGCTCATTCCCGCAAACTACCGAAATTCGTGGTCTGCGTCTGGACTTTAAGCAGGGACGTCTGGACGGTTCCCACTATCGCACTGGCATTGCCGAACACATTAAGCAGGCCATCGTTGAGCAGGAGCGCCTGGGTCTTGATGTGCTGGTTCATGGGGAAGCCGAACGTAACGACATGGTGGAATACTTTGGCGAAAACCTTGACGGTTTTGTCTTCACGCAGAACGGCTGGGTACAGAGTTACGGTTCACGCTGCGTTAAACCACCGGTTATCATCGGCGACGTCAGCCGCCCGCAGGCGATCACCGTAGAGTGGGCGAAGTATGCCCAGTCGCTGACGGACAAACCGGTAAAAGGCATGCTAACCGGCCCGGTGACGATCCTCTGCTGGTCATTCCCGCGTGAAGATGTTTCACGTGAAACCATTGCTAAGCAAATTGCGCTGGCGCTGCGTGATGAAGTAGTCGATCTGGAAAAAGCGGGTATCGGCATCATTCAGATTGATGAACCGGCCTTGCGTGAAGGCCTCCCGTTACATAAGTCTGAATGGGCAGACTATCTGAATTGGGCGGTGGATGCGTTCCGCCTGAATGCTGCCGTGGCGCAGGATGAAACACAGATCCACACCCATATGTGCTACTGCGAGTTCAATGACATTATGGATTCGATCGCGGCGCTGGATGCGGATGTTATTACCATCGAGACCTCTCGTTCCGATATGGAACTGCTGGAGTCTTTTGAAGAGTTTGACTATCCCAATGAGATTGGCCCGGGCGTTTACGACATCCACTCGCCAAACGTACCGAGTGTGGAATGGATGGAAGCCCTGCTACTGAAAGCCGCAGAGCGTATTCCAACCGAACGTCTTTGGGTAAACCCGGACTGTGGTCTGAAAACCCGCGGCTGGACTGAAACCCGCCAGGCGTTGGCCAACATGGTGACAGCGGCGCAGAATCTGCGTGCGGCAAAAGCGCCATTATCTGTGTGAATTGAGTCGTGTTGTAATCGGTTGGGGCGCTGAGCGCCCCCTTTTTTTTATGCTTTTGCTACTACGCCATGTTGGGCAAACCACGCCAGCATACGCTGCCAGCCGTCGGTGGCGGACTCTGCGTGATAGCTTGGACGATAGTCGGCGTTAAATGCGTGACCGGCATCCGGATAGACAATGATTTCCGCGTGCGCATTCGCCGCCCGCAGTGCCTGGCGCATGGTATCGACTGTATCTAACGGAATACCGTCATCTTTCGCGCCATAAAGGCCTAATACCGGTGCGTTGAGATCGACAGCAATGTCCACCGGCTGTTTCTGCTGTTTCATGGTCTTTTCACCGACCAGCTTGCCATACCACGCCACGGCCGCTTTCAGCTGCGGATTATGTGCGGCGTAAAGCCAGGTGATGCGGCCGCCCCAGCAAAAACCGGTGATCGCCATATTGCGCATATCACCCTCATGGCGCGAAGCCCAGTTCGCCACGTGGTCAAGATCGGCCAAAACCTGACTGTCCGGCACTTTACTGACCAGCTCCTTCAATAGCGTTGGGATGTCGTTATAGTCAGCGGCATCGCCCTGACGGAAGTAGAGTTCGGGGGCGACGGCCAGATAACCTTCACGGGCCAGACGGCGGCAAATATCGCGAATATGTTCATGAACGCCGAAGATCTCCTGCACCACCAGGACAACAGGTAAAGGTCCTGCCACATTGCGTGGCCTGGCGTGGAAAGCGGGCATATTTTCACCCTGGGTGGGGATCGACGTTTCCCCAGAAAGAATCTCTGCGTCATCGGTAATAATGGTGGTTGCCGCGACAGGCTGGACTGCAGGTGCGAAGCTATTATTGCTCAATTTTTGAGTCGTGTTATCTTCGGTTTTCATTGTCCTCTCCATGCATGAACTAAGGCGATGGGCTAACTATAGCCAGGAAATTCTGGCACCCTCGCTGGGTACGGGCTATCTCTTTATCATCAGATAAACCCGATCTACGGGGTGGGTTGTAGCAAAAAAAGGCAACAGAACATTTATGTGTGATTTTGATCGCACTTTTTATTTTGATTGATGTAAGTTTCATTTGGATAAGCGATTTTTATCACATAAATGTGCGCCGTGTTTGCTTACAGTAGCACTCAGTTAACTATCCCCCGATTTTCGTGACAGGAGTTTGAAATGGCACAATCTGATGTTTTCCACCTTGGCTTAACGAAGGCCGATCTTCAGGGTGCCACGCTGGCGATCGTGCCCGGTGACCCTGAGCGCGTGAAGAAAATTGCGGCTCTGATGGATAACCCGGTCCATCTGGCTTCACATCGTGAATTCACCACCTGGCGTGCAGAGCTTTCCGGCAAGCCGGTGATCGTCTGTTCGACCGGAATTGGTGGTCCATCCACCTCAATTGCTGTGGAAGAGCTGGCACAGTTAGGTGTGCGCACGTTCCTGCGAGTGGGAACCACCGGCGCGATTCAGCCGAATATCAACGTGGGCGATGTGCTGGTGACGACCGGGTCCGTTCGCCTTGATGGTGCCAGCCTGCATTTTGCTCCGCTGGAATATCCGGCCGTTGCTGACTTTGCCTGCACCACTGCACTGGTTGCCGCAGCGGAAGCTGCCGGAGCCACCACTCATATCGGCGTAACCGCCTCTTCCGACACTTTCTACCCGGGTCAGGAGCGTTACGATACCTATTCCGGACGTGTTGTCAGCCGCTTCCAGGGCTCAATGAAAGAGTGGCAGCAGATGGGCGTGCTGAACTATGAAATGGAATCGGCTACGTTGCTGACCATGTGTGCCAGCCAGGGACTGCGGGCCGGTATGGTTGCCGGTGTGATCGTCAACCGTACCCAGCAGGAAATTCCTGACGCGGAAACCATGAAGCGTACCGAAAGCGATGCGGTGAAAATCGTTGTTGAGGCTGCTCGCCGCCTGCTCTAATCGTCAAAATAATTGGGCTGCGGCACCTGCCGCAGCCATGAAATTCCTGCAACAAAACCCACGCTTTTTCGAGCCGTTACCCAGTTCGCATTTAAATCGCCATACATCCTTCTTCCTCACGCTTTTTATCTGGACATTCATACAGTGTGCCTCTATTTTTCCCCTGTTGTCGTTGATGAGAGGGGAAGCAGAGTGGATGCAACAATCAGTTACGCCGCCGTCACTGGTCTGGCGGGAATGCTGGCAGGGTGGATATTTGCCTGGTTTCTCGGTCAGCAGCGATTCGCTAAGCAGGAAACCGAGCGGCAGCTGCTGGTACAAGCCGCGGAGCAGAGTCAGACAGAACGTCAGCGCCTGCAGCAGCAGCTGGAGCAGCAGGCTGTGATGCAAAGACAGAATGAGCAGGAGTTACGACAGCTGCACGGTAATCTCGCCGCCGCGCATGAAAAACTGCATCAGTTCGATCACTGGCGGGGAGAAGCGGAACAGCTATCACGTGAACTGCGCACGCAGCTGGAGATTAACAGCGCGCAGGAAGCTGAACTGCGTGAAGTTACCATCCGTCTGGAAGAAACTCGGATGGCCGCAGAAGAAAAACAACGGCTGCTGGTCAACAGCGAGCAGCGGCTTAACTCGCAGTTTGAAAACCTGGCCAATCGCATCTTTGAAAATAGCGGACGCCGCGTGGATGAGCAGAATCGTCAGAGCCTGCATGGCCTGATAACCCCGCTGCGCGAACAGCTGGAAGGATTTCGCCGCCAGGTGCAGGAAGGTTTTGGCCAGGAAGCGCGCGAGCGCCATACGCTTTCCCATGAGATACGCAACCTGCAGCAGCTCAATGCCCGTATGGCACAGGAAGCACTCAATCTGACGAAGGCGCTGAAGGGTGACAATAAAACCCAGGGTAACTGGGGAGAGGTGGTGCTGAGCCGCGTGTTGGAGGCATCAGGATTGCGGGAAGGGCACGAATATGAAACCCAGGTGAACATCCAGCTGGAACAGAATGGCCGTATGCAGCCGGACGTCATTGTGCGTCTGCCCCAGGGTAAAGATGTAGTGATTGACGCCAAAATGACGCTGGTGGCCTACGAACGGTACTTCAACAGTGAAGATGAGCTGCAGCGTGAAGCCGCTATCAGTGAGCATATTGCGGCGATCCGTGGCCATCTTCGCTTACTCAGCCGCAAAGATTATCAACAATTGCCGGGTTTACGCTCGCTGGATTATGTGTTGATGTTTATCCCGATTGAACCGGCCTTTTTACTGGCAATCGACCGTCAGCCGGAGCTGATTAGTGAAGCCCTGAATCAGAACATTATGCTGGTCAGTCCGACCACGCTGCTGGTTGCCTTGCGGACGATTAACAATCTGTGGCGTTATGAACACCAGAGCCGCCACGCCCAACGCATCGCCGACCGTGCCGGGCGGCTGTATGACAAAATGCGGTTGTTTGTTGATGACATGACCAGTATCGGGCAGAACCTTGACAAGGCTCAGGACAGTTACCGCCAGGCGATGAAAAAACTGTCAGAAGGGCGGGGCAATCTGATTGCGCAAACGGAAGGATTCCGTCAGATGGGTGTGGAGGTGAAGCGCCCTATTAACCCTCTCCTGGCCGGGCAGGCGGTATCTGAGGGCGATGATGAAAATACGGAGCAGGACGACAATCCGGAACTGCGGGTTGAAGCTGGCGATCCAGATGTTTACGCTACGCGCGGGCAGCGTCAAATCAATGAATAAGCGAGCGGCATGTGCCTGGCCTGCCTGACTCTGGTACACTTGGCAAATATTTGATTGTAGAGCAGGCAAAACAAATGGCAGATGAATCAAAGGACACTACCCACTTCGGTTACCGCACCGTTGCGAAAAGCGACAAAGCCGACATGGTTGCTGATGTTTTCCACTCCGTTGCGGCCAAATACGATCTGATGAATGACCTGATGTCATTCGGTATTCACCGCATCTGGAAGCGTTTTACCATTGACAGCAGCGGCGTGCGCCGCGGGCAGCGCGTGCTGGATTTAGCAGGCGGTACAGGCGATCTGACGGCGAAGTTTTCTCGTCTGGTTGGCGAAACTGGCGAGGTTGTGCTGGCTGATATCAACAGCTCAATGCTGAAAGTCGGCCGCGAAAAGCTGCGCAATAAAGGCATTATCGGTAACGTTAATTATGTTCAGGCCAACGCAGAAGCCTTGCCGTTCCCGGACAACTATTTTGACTGTATTACTATCGCTTTTGGCCTGCGTAACGTGACGGAAAAAGAGAAGGCGCTGGCATCGATGTTTCGCGTCCTCAAGCCGGGCGGACGCCTGCTGGTCCTGGAATTTTCTAAGCCAGTACTGGAGCCGCTGAGCAAAGCTTATGATGCCTACTCTTTCCATATTCTGCCGCGCATCGGTGAAATGGTGGCGAAAGATGCCGGCAGCTATCGCTATCTGGCAGAGTCCATCCGCATGCATCCCGACCAGGAAACGCTTAAGCAGATGATGATGGATGTTGGTTTCGAAAACACCACGTATCACAATCTCACGGGCGGCATCGTTGCCTTGCACCGCGGATTTAAGTTCTGATCGGGAAAGCGAATGACTTTAACGCCGTTGTTAACTGCCAGTCTGGAGACCGCGCTTAACCAGATTCTGTATCGCGATCGTGGCCTGAAAGCGGCGCGTCAACGCCTGAGTGGTAAAAGCCTTGCTATAGAACTGGCTGAGCTGAAGCAGTCAGTGACCTTTATCTTCAGCGATCGTCAGGTTGATGTGATCGGTGACTGGGCTGATAAACCCGACTGTACGGTGAAAACCCGCCTGGCTACGTTGCCGAAGCTTCGCGATCGCCAGCAGCTGACTGCGCTCATCCGCAGCGGAGAACTGGAAGTTGAAGGCGATCTGCAACTGGTTCAGCAATTTTCTGCACTGATGGATCTGGCCGAGCTGGATCCGGCAGAGTACCTCGCCCCGTGGATTGGCGATATCGCTGCTCAGGGGATTTCGCAGTTTGCCCGCCGTGGTTTTCAGGCCGTTCGCCGTGATGTGCAGCGTAAACAAAGCTATCTGGCGCAAACGCTGACCGAAGAGTGGCGAGTTGCCCCGGGTGCGCTCGAGCTGGCATGGTTTGCTGAAGAAGTTGACGCGCTATCGGCCTCTTTCGAAGCGCTGGAAGCACGCCTGCGCAAACGGGAGGCTAAATGAGTTTCGGAGAGTTACGCCGCCTGTATTTGATCATTCGCGTGTTCCTTACTTATGGCTTAGATGAACTGATCCCGAAGATGCGCATTACCCTGCCGCTGCGGCTATGGCGGAAATGCCTGTTCTGGCTCCCGAATCGCCATAAGAATTTGCCGTTGGGCGAGCGTCTTCGCCTGGCGCTGGAGCAGCTCGGCCCGGTATGGATTAAGTTTGGGCAGATGATGTCTACGCGACGCGATCTGTTCCCCCGGCAGATAGCCGATCAGCTGGCGATGTTGCAGGATCGCGTTGCGCCGTTTGACGGAGCTAAAGCTCTGAAGCTGATCGAGCAGTCGTTAGGCGCGCCGATTTCCAGTCAGTTTGATGATTTTGATATCACCCCGCTGGCATCAGCATCCATTGCTCAGGTGCATACGGCAACGCTGAAAGAAAACGGTAAAGCGATCGTAATCAAGGTGATTCGTCCCGATATTCTGCCGGTGATCAAAGCGGATATGAAGCTGATTAAGCGCATGGCTCGCTGGGTTCCACGCTTACTGCCGGATGGTCGCCGTTTGAGGCCGCAGGAAGTGGTCGCCGACTACGAGAAAACGCTGCTTGATGAGCTAAACCTGCTGCGTGAAGCGGCTAATGCCATTCAGCTACGCCGTAATTTCGACGGTAGCAATATGCTGTATATCCCTGAAATTTACTCAGACTATTGCAGTGAGACGATGCTGGTTATGGAGCGCATCTACGGCATCCCTATTTCGGATGTGGCAGCGCTGGAGCAGCACGGTATCAATATGAAGCTGCTGGCTGAGCGCGGCGTGCAGGTGTTCTTTACCCAGGTATTCCGCGACAGTTTTTTCCATGCGGATATGCACCCTGGGAATATTTTTGTCAGCTACGAGCATCCTGAGGATCCACAGTATATCGGCATCGACTGCGGCATTGTGGGCTCACTCAACAAAGAAGATAAACGATATCTGGCCGAGAACTTTATCGCGTTCTTCAACCGCGACTATCGCAAGGTGGCAGAACTGCACGTTGATTCAGGCTGGGTTCCGCCAGATACCAATGTGGAAGACTTTGAGTTCGCTATTCGTACGGTCTGTGAGCCTATTTTTGAGAAACCTCTTGCGGAAATCTCATTTGGCCATGTGTTGATGAACCTGTTTAATACCGCGCGCCGTTTTAATATGGAAGTGCAGCCTCAGCTGGTATTACTGCAGAAAACGCTGCTGTATGTTGAAGGGGTTGGCAGGCAGCTTTATCCACAGCTGGATCTGTGGAAAACGGCGAAACCGTTCCTGGAAGACTGGATCAAAGATCAGATCGGTATTCCAGCTATTGTCCGGGCGTTGAAAGAAAAAGCGCCATTCTGGGCAGAAAAACTGCCGGAACTGCCGGAACTGTTTTACGACAGTCTGCGCCAGCATAAGCATTTGCAGCACAGCGTCGATCGCCTGGTCAGCGAGCTTAAGGATGAAAAAGCGAAGCAGCACCAGTCGCGTTATCTATTCGGTGTCGGTGCTACTCTGCTGCTGAGCGGTACGGCGATTCTGCTATTTCGCCCAGACTGGGATCTGCTTTCAGCCGGATCGGTTGCGGGTGGTATCGTCGCCTGGCTTCTTGGCTGGCGCAGAACAAAATGATTGTCATGAATGGTAAATAGGCAGTTTATTGCGTTGCTGCGTCAGTTTGCGCATCGTCAGCGGCAGATAAGCTGTTATATACTGCTTAACCGGCTTCAACTATTGATATCTAGAGGTAACCAATGGGCATTACTCTTCCACACTTACTGATCATCGCTGTGCTGGTGGTCCTGCTGTTCGGCACGAAAAAACTGCGTTCGCTGGGTTCCGATCTCGGTTCGTCCATCAAGGGCTTTAAAAAGGCCATGAGCGATGAAGACGATAAAGCAAAATCCACGACGCACACTGAAGATGCTGATTTTAGCGCCAAACTGGCCAATCAGCAGCAGCATAGCGAAGTGAAGAAAGAAGACGTCAAAAACGACAAGGTATAAACCGTGTTCGACATAGGCTTTAGTGAACTGGTACTGGTTTTCATTATTGGTCTGGTGGTACTCGGACCGCAACGTTTACCCGTAGCGGTCAAAACCGTTGTTGGCTGGATCCGGGCATTACGTTCGCTGGCGACCAGCGTGCAGAACGAACTGGCGCAGGAGTTAAAGCTGCAGGAATTGCAAGACGGCCTGAAGAAAATCGAAAAGGCCAGTATGGACAGCCTGTCCCCCGAGCTGAAGGCCTCTGTAGAGGAACTGAAGCAGACGGCAGAGTCGTTCAAGCGTTCCTACCTGGGCGACAATGAGAAGGCTGCGGATGAGGAAGCGCACACCATTCACAATCCGCTGGTGAAAAACGAGACTCCTCATGACGGTGCGACACCATCGCAAGCCGATCATCAGGCATCTGCGCCTGCTCAGGCACCGGAGCCAGCTGGCGTTTCGACTGAACCGTCCGTGGCTGCTGCCGCTGACCCAAAAGCGCCAAAGATCCCAGAGGCGGAGAGCGCGGTTTCCCTGCAGAAACCAGTGACTCCTACGGCTTCTCCTGTAGCCGAAAAATCCACACAACCGAGTGATGAACGATAAATATGGCCGTTGAAGATACCCAGCCCCTTATCAGTCATCTGATTGAATTACGTAAGCGTCTGTTAAACTGCATTATCGCCGTTCTGGTGATTTTCCTCTGTCTGATCTATTTCTCTAATGACATTTATCAGATGGTTGCTGCGCCGCTGATCGAGAAGATGCCTTCAGGTGCCAGCATGATTGCGACGGATGTGGCTTCGCCATTTCTGACGCCAATTAAGCTGACCGTAATCGTGTCTATCTTCCTCGCCGTGCCGATTATTCTTTATCAGATCTGGGCGTTTGTTGCTCCGGCCCTGTACCGTCACGAGCGTCGGCTGGTCATGCCGCTGCTGTTTTCCAGTTCATTCCTATTCTACCTTGGAATGGCTTTCGCCTATTTTATCGTCTTCCCGTTGGCGTTTGGCTTCTTCGCAAAAACCGCGCCGCAGGGCGTACAGATTGCGACGGATATCAATAACTATCTCGACTTTGTCATGACGCTGTTTATGGCGTTTGGCGTGTCGTTTGAAGTGCCGATTGCCATCATTCTGCTCTGCTGGACAGGGGTGACTACCCCGGAAGATTTGAAGGCCAAGCGCCCTTATGTACTGGTAGGCGCGTTTGTGGTGGGAATGTTACTGACACCGCCGGATATTTTCTCCCAGACGCTGTTAGCCGTTCCGATGTACTGCCTGTTCGAAGTGGGCGTGCTGGTTTCTCGTTTCTACGTCGGGCAAAAGCGTGGGGACGATGATGAAGAGCAGGATACTGAATCGCAGTAGTCTTCTGCTACCGGCTGCTCAGGCAGGACAAACACTATTTTCTAACCGCCCGTCAGGGCGGTTACCGTTTGGAAGAGACTATGTTTGATATTGGTGTAAACCTGACCAGCACCCAGTTCGCGAAAGACCGTAAGCAAGTGGTGAAACGAGCGCGTGACGCCGGCGTTAACGGTATTTTGATCACCGGCACCAATGCGCTGGAGAGCCAGCAGGCACAAAGCCTTGCGCTGCAACACCCGGACTACTGTTGGTCCACCGCGGGTGTACATCCCCATCATGCCAGTGAATGGTCAGGGGAAACGGAGACGACCCTGCGCAGGCTGGTTGAAATGCCTCAGGTTGTTGCTATTGGTGAATGCGGTCTGGATTTTAATCGTAATTTTTCCGAGCCGGAGCAGCAGGCCTATGCCTTCAATGCCCAACTGGAGCTGGCCGCCGAGCTGTCATTGCCCGTTTTTCTACACTGCCGGGAAGCCCATAGCCGTTTTATCTCTATTCTTCAGCCCTGGTTGCCCAGACTGCCTGCGGCAGTGCTGCACTGTTTTACCGGTAATCGCCAGGAGTTAGAGGATTGCCTGGCGCTGGGATTATCGATTGGCATTACGGGGTGGGTTTGTGACGAGCGAAGAGGGCTGGAGCTGCGTGAACTGGTGCCGCTGATCCCGGCGGACCGCCTGCTGCTTGAAACCGATGCGCCCTGGCTGCTGCCAAGAGATATGCGCCCGCGTCCTGCTTCACGCCGTAATGAACCCTGTTTCCTGCCGCATATTGTTGAGCAGGTTGCGTTGTTGCGCGGCGACGATGCTCATCAGCTGGCAGAGAAGACGGCGGAAAATGCGCGTCGGATTTTTCGCTTGTAAATAAGCGATATTAAGCGGGAGGCACCGATCGTCGGATATCGATCGGTGCTTAACGTTTGGGGAAGCGCTACAGTTTCTCGAACTGACAGTTGCCTACGCTACGGATCACCTGCTTGTTGAGCAGATTCAGCAGCAGAATCGATCGTGTTTCACCATCGGGCTCGGTATAGATAGCCTGCAGCCCTTCGAATGCCCCTTCGGTAATAATCACCGTATCACCCGGCTGAGCAAGACCCTCATCAAAGCCGCTCAGAACAGGCTCATTTTGCAACGCATTGATCACTTTGAGTGGCACGATTGCGGGCTGATTCCCAAAGCGAACAAAATGGCTGACGCCACGAGTCGAGCTGATGGTAGTGGTATGAATCGCCTCTGGGTTGAATTCAATAAACATATAGTTGGGGAACAGGGGTTCATCGACCTGAGTTCGTTTGCCGCGCACGATTTTTTCCAGCGTAATCATTGGGCTGAAGCAATGCACGCCCTGGCGCTCAAGGTGCTCTTTCGCGCGCAGTAACTGACCTCGTTTGCAGTAAAGTAAGTACCAGGATTCCATAACGTCACTTTTAAATTATCCGACCGATAAGAATAGCAAAGTCATCTTCAGAGATATAGAGAGATTGGCGTAAGGGGAGCGCTGCGGGCGTAAAGTTGCCAACAAAACTAACCCTCAGCGGCGAATCGGCACTATAATGGCCGACTCACTGACCATATTGATGGAAAGTCATGAAATACCACGATTTACGCGACTTCCTTTCTCTGCTTGAACAGCGTGGGGAATTAAAACGCATCAAACATGAGATCGATCCCGATCTGGAAATGACCGAAATTGCCGATCGTACGCTGCGCGCCGGCGGCCCGGCATTACTGTTTGAAAACCCGAAAGGCTACAGTATGCCAGTACTGTGCAACCTGTTTGGCACGCCGGATCGCGTTGCGATGGGGATGGGGCAGGAAGATGTGAAAGCACTGCGCGATGTTGGTCGCCTGCTGGCTTTCCTGAAGGAACCCGAGCCGCCGCGTGGTTTTCGTGATTTCTTCGATAAAATGCCGCAGTGGAAGCAAGTGCTGAACATGCCGACCAAACGGCTGCGTAATGCCCCATGCCAGCAGCAGATCTGGCAGGGCGACGAAGTTGATTTAAGCCGAATTCCGGTGATGAAATGCTGGCCGGACGATGCAGCGCCGCTGGTGACCTGGGGGCTGACCGTTACGCGTGGTCCGCTAAAAGAGCGCCAGAACCTCGGCATCTATCGCCAGCAGGTTATCGGTAAGAACAAACTGATTATGCGCTGGCTTTCCCACCGCGGCGGTGCGCTTGATTTTCAGGAATGGTGCCAGCAGCATCCCGGCGAACGCTTCCCGGTATCCGTTGCGCTGGGTGCCGATCCGGCGACCATTCTTGGAGCCGTCACGCCGGTACCGGATACGCTGTCCGAATATGCTTTTGCCGGCCTGCTGCGCGGAACGAAAACCGAAGTTGTGAAGTGTATTTCTAACGATTTAGAAGTGCCTGCCAGCGCTGAAATTGTGCTTGAAGGGTATATTGAACCGGGGGAAATGGCACCAGAAGGTCCGTATGGCGATCACACCGGTTATTACAATGAAGTGGATAGCTTCCCGGTCTTTACCATTACCCATATAACTCAGCGGCAGGATGCAATTTATCATTCAACCTATACCGGGCGGCCGCCAGATGAGCCTGCTGTGCTGGGTGTGGCGTTGAATGAAGTCTTTGTTCCGATTCTGCAAAAGCAGTTCCCGGAAATTGTCGACTTCTATTTGCCGCCGGAAGGCTGCTCGTACCGCCTGGCCGTGGTAACCATCAAAAAACAGTACGCCGGGCACGCAAAACGCGTGATGATGGGCGTATGGTCATTCCTGCGACAGTTCATGTACACCAAATTTGTTATCGTATGCGATGACGATGTGAACGCCCGCGACTGGAACGATGTTATTTGGGCGATCACTACACGTATGGATCCCGCCCGTGATACCGTACTGGTAGAAAACACGCCGATCGACTACCTTGATTTCGCATCACCGGTTTCCGGGCTGGGGTCCAAAATGGGTCTTGATGCCACGAATAAATGGCCTGGTGAAACGCAGCGTGAATGGGGAACGCCGATCCGCAAAGATCCTGCCGTTACCGCCCGCATTGATGCAATTTGGGATGAGTTAGGCATCTTGAGTGATACACCGGCGCGTTGATGCACCGGTGGTCAAATGATAATGACGACCCGACAGAGGGACCGCATGACAACCTTAAGCTGTAAAGTGACCTCGGTAGAGGCGATTACCGATACCGTGTACCGCGTCCGTATGATCCCGGAAGCTGACTTCAGTTTCCGCGCAGGGCAATATTTGATGGTGGTGATGGACGAGCGCGATAAGCGCCCGTTCTCTCTGGCTTCTACGCCGATGGAAAAAGACATCATCGAGCTGCATATCGGCGCATCTGAGCTGAACCTCTATGCGATGGCGGTGATGGAACGTATCCAGCAGCAGCGCCAGATTACCGTTGATATTCCACACGGTGAGGCGTGGCTGCGTGAAGAGGGCGATCGTCCGCTGGTGCTGATTGCCGGTGGTACTGGTTTCTCCTACGCGCGCTCTATTCTTCTGACGGCGCTATCCCAGCAGCCCGATCGTCATATCGCCATTTACTGGGGCGGACGTGAGCTGAAACACCTGTACGATCTCGATGAGCTGAACGCGCTGGCGATTAAGCATCCGAATCTGAAAGTGGTACCGGTTGTTGAGCAGACGGAAGAGGGCTTTACCGGACGTACGGGTACCGTACTGACCGCCGTGATGCAGGACTACGGCAGCCTGGCCGATCACGATATCTATATTGCTGGCCGCTTTGAGATGGCGAAGATTGCCCGTGAACGTTTCTGTGCCGAGCGTGGCGCTCAGGAAGCGCGCATGTTTGGCGATGCGTTTGCTTTCTTCTGATGCAGGAGGGCAGTGAACCTGCCCTGTTGATCCTTAGCGTAAAAAACCCGCCCCTGACAGGCGGGAAATTGAACAGTGAAACTTCCAGACTAACGTATCAGACCCTTTCAAATATCGTTGCGATCCCCTGACCCAGCCCGATACACATGGTCGCCAGACCAAACTGTTTATCATGGCGTTCCAGCAGATTTAGCAGTGTTGTACTGATCCTCGCACCCGAGCAGCCAAGCGGGTGGCCCAGCGCAATGGCTCCGCCGTTAAGATTCACCTTGTCATCCAGCTTATCCAGCAGCCCCAGATCTTTAATACACGGCAGGGTTTGTGCGGCAAAGGCTTCGTTTAGCTCAAAGATATCAATGTCGTTGATGCTCAGCCCGGCACGTTTCAATGCCAGCTGCGATGCCGGCACCGGGCCATAGCCCATAATTGACGGATCGCAGCCAACCACAGCCATAGAACGAATTCGCGCTCTTGGTTTTAGGCCCAGTTCTGCACTGCGTGACTCACTCATTACCAGCATGGCAGCGGCGCCATCCGACAGCGCCGAAGAGCTGCCTGCGGTGACGGTGCCGTTAATGGGGTCGAACGCCGGGCGCAGCGCAGCCAGACTTTCTACCGTGGTATCCGGGCGGATGACTTCATCAAAGTCGTAGCGTTTAAGAACGCCATCGGCATCGTGGCCGGAGACCGCGACAATCTCATTGTTGAAATGGCCTGCCTGGGTGGCTGCCCAGGCGCGCTGGTGAGAGCGTGCGGCAAACTGGTCCTGCATTTCACGCCCGATCCCGTGCAGGCGGGCCAGCATCTCGGCCGTCAGGCCCATCATACCGGCGGCTTTGGCCACGCTTCGGCTCAGGCCCGGATGGAAGTCTACGCCATGGCTCATTGGCACATGGCCCATATGCTCGACGCCGCCAATCAGGCAGGATGATGCATCACCAACCATGATGGCCCTTGCTGCATCGTGCAGTGCCTGCATGGATGAACCGCAAAGCCGGTTTACGGTGGTTGCCGGTACGCGATGCGGAATTTCCGCCAGCAGCGCCGCATTACGGGCGATGTTAAATCCCTGTTCCAGCGTTTGCTGCACGCAGCCCCAGTAGATATCATCCAGTGATGCGGCATCCAGTGCCGGATTACGGCTTAACAGACTGCGCATCAGATGCGCTGAAAGATCCTCTGCACGTACATGACGGAAGGCTCCGCCTTTTGAGCGGCCCATTGGCGTGCGGATGGCATCAACAATAACAACTTTTTCCATTTTCTTTTCCTCACGCCGTTTTCAGGGTTGCGTCACTCAGCGGTGCCGCCAGGGGATACCAGGTTTCCGCGTTATTGGCTTTCTCACGCAGCATTTCCGGGATTTCATACAGCGCCCCCAGATTAATAAAAGGTTCAGCCTGTGCGACGAAGCGATCGCTGCCCAGCGTATCCAGGTAACGGAAAACACCACCGTGGAACGGTGGGAAACCCAGTCCGTAGACCAGCGCCATATCGGCTTCTGCCGGTGAAGTGATAACACCTTCTTCCAGACAGCGTACAACCTCGTTGATCATTGGGATCATCATGCGTGAAACGATCTCGCTATCACTGAACGCACTCTTCGGTTGGCAAACCTCCTGAAGAATAGCGTCGGTTGCGGTATCGCTGACTTTTTTTGCTTTGCCTTTGCTGTCCGTTTCCCAGCGCCAGAAGCCAAGCTGGTTTTTCTGCCCGAAACGGCCAGCATCAAACAGGACATCAATCGCATCGCGATAGTTTTTACTCATGCGCTGCGGGAAACCCGCCGCCATAACGCTTTGTGCGTGATGGGCGGTATCAATGCCCACGACATCCAGCAGCCACGACGGGCCCATCGGCCAGCCAAACTGCTTTTCCATCACTTTATCGATCTGGCGAAAATCAGCGCCGTCGCGCAGCAGCTGGCTGAAGCCAGCGAAATAGGGGAAGAGTACGCGGTTAACAAAGAAGCCCGGGCAATCGTTCACCACGATGGGCGTTTTACCCATTTTACTGGCCCATGCGACCACGCTGGCGATAGTGCTGTCGGCAGTCTTTTCACCGCGAATGACCTCGACCAGCGGCATACGCGGCACCGGGTTAAAGAAGTGCATACCGCAGAAGTTTTCCGGGCGCGTTAGCGCCTTCGCCAGCTGGCTGATAGGAATAGTCGAAGTATTAGATGCCAGGATTGCATCTGGACGAATCTGTTGTTCTGTTTCAGCCAGCACGGCCGCTTTCACTTTGGGATTTTCGACAACCGCTTCAACGACGATATCAACGCGGTCGAAGCCAGCGTAATGCAGCGTCGGCTGTATGGTGCCGATGACGCTGGCCAGCTTCAGACCATCAATTTTCCCACGCGCCAGCTGTTTATTAAGCAGTTTCGCGGCTTCACTCATGCCGGTATGCAGGGATTTCTCGCTGATATCCTTCATGATGATCGGTACGCCTTTCCATGCCGACTGGTAAGCAATACCGCCCCCCATAATTCCGGCGCCCAGCACGGCGGACTGTTTGGGCGTTTCGGTGTCACGGGTCAGTTTTTTGGCTTTGGTTTTGATAGCCTGATCGTTGAGGAAGATACCGACCAGAGCGCGCGCTTCATTAGATCGCGCCAGTGGTACGAACGCAGCGGTTTCCAGCTTCAGTGCTTCGTCGCGGCCCAGAGTAGCGGCGGCTTCAATAGTTTTGACCGCGGTTATCGGTGCGGGATAGTGCTTACCGGCGGTTTGCATCACCATGGCTTTGGCGGTGGTAAAGCTCATGGCCGCTTCAATTTTACTCAGCTTCAGCGGTTCAAGCTTCGGCTGGCGACGTTCGCGCCATGGCTGTTTATTGGCGATGGCTTCTTTCAATACGGTCAGCGCAGCGACAGCCAGTTTTTCTTCCTTAACGACCGCATCAACCAGGCCTACTTTGAGCGCCTGACCCGCGTCGATATCTTTTCCGGCGGCGATGATTTCCAGCGCACTGTCGGCCCCCAACAGGCGCGGCAGGCGTACTGAGCCGCCAAAGCCAGGCATAATCCCTAATTTCGTTTCCGGCAGGCCGATGCGTGTATTCTCGGTAGCGATGCGGAAATCCGTCGCCAGTACACACTCGCAGCCACCTCCCAGCGCATAGCCATTAATGGCGGAGACGGTGGGGACCGGTAAATCCTCCAGGCGGTTGAAAATGCCGTTGGCAAAAGCCAGCCATTCCGCCAGCTGTTCAGCCGGTGCGATAAACAGCGAGAGGAATTCGGTAATATCAGCCCCAACGATAAAGGCGGGTTTTGCAGAGCTGAGCAGTACGCCACGCAGCTGCGGCAGCTGTTCCAGCGCTGCAATCGCCTCTCCCAGACTGGCCACGGTCCGGGTATCCAGTTTATTGACTGAGCCTGGGGCATTAAAAACCAGTTCGGCTATGCCATCTTCCAGCCAGTCGAGGGAAAGCGTTTCGCCTTGGTAGAGCATGTCTGTCTCCTGAGCTGCGGTAAAGGGATCTGGTCATACCAGATGATCGTGAGTGTGTAATCTATGTTAATTATTTGCAAATGAGAGTTTGCCAATTTGCAAACAAGATCACAGCTGAGGCAAAACGGCACGGCCAGACAGGCTGTGGTAAGATGCGGACAATTTGATCATCACGGAGACAGGGCAATGGAATCACTGGTAACGCTTTATCAGGATCATGTGAAAACGCTGCAGCAGCGTGCGCAGCAGGTACTGGCGCGCCACAATCTTGATGCAATGCTGATTCACTCAGGGGAACTACTGACGGTGTTCCTCGACGATCACAGCTATCCGTTTAAGGTTAATCCTCAGTTCAAAGCCTGGGTGCCGGTCACGCAGGTCCCCAACTGCTGGCTGTGGATCGATGGCGTCAATAAGCCGAAACTGTGGTTCTACTCTCCGGTGGACTACTGGCATAACGTAGAGCCGCTGCCGCAGAGTTTCTGGACTGATGAAATTGAAATTATTGCCCTGAAAAATGCCGATGATATTGCGCAGCTACTGCCTTCAGCGCGCAATAATGTCGCGTATATTGGCCCGGTTGCCGCGCGTGCTGCGCAGCTGGGATTCAGCACTGAGTCGATTAATCCGGCGGGCGTGCTGAATTATCTGCATTACCATCGCTCCTATAAGACCAGCTATGAACTTTACTGTATGCACCAGGCGCAGAAGATTGCCGTCAGCGGCCATCGTGCAGCGAAAGAAGCTTTCCTGTCAGGTATGAGCGAGTTCGACATTAATATCGCCTATCTTAGTGCGACCGGGCACCGTGATACAGATGTTCCCTATGACAACATCATTGCACTCAATGAGCATGCTGCAGTGCTGCACTACACTAAACTGCAGCATCAGGTACCGGAACATCGGCGCAGTTTCCTGATCGACGCGGGGGCGGAATATCAGGGCTATGCGGCAGATTTGACCCGCACCTATGCGGCGAGTGAAAGCAGCGAGTATGCGCAGCTGATTAAAGATATGAACACTGAGGAGCTGGCGCTTATTGCCACAATGAAAGCCGGTGTGCGCTATACCGAATATCATCAGCAGATGCATTTCCGCCTTGCCGGCCTGTTGCTTAAACATCAGCTGGTAAAAGGGATCAGCGCTGAGGCAATGGTTAAAGAAGATATCACCGGGCCGTTTATGCCTCACGGTGTGGGCCATCCGCTGGGATTACAGGTGCATGACGTCGCTGGATTTATGCAGGATGACAGCGGTACTCACCTGGCGGCACCTGCGCAGTATCCTTACCTGCGCTGCACGCGTATCCTGGAACCGGGTATGGTACTTACGATCGAACCCGGGATTTATTTCATCGACTCGTTGCTGGAGCCCTGGCGCAGCGGTAAGTTCAGCCAGCATTTCGACTGGGATAAAATTGACGCGCTCAAGCCTTATGGCGGTATCCGTATTGAGGATAACGTCGTGATTCATGCGAATCGGGTGGAAAATATGACCCGCGACCTGCATCTTTCCTGATGGAGGCCTGGGAAGTTCCTGCTGAGTCTTGCAGCTACAGCGAGGAAATTAAGAAAAGCCGCTTTATCACCCTGCTGGCGCATACGGACGGGGTTGAGGCGGCCCGGGCTTTCGTCCAGCAGATTAAGCAGGAGCATCCAACGGCCCGGCATCACTGCTGGGCATGGGTGGCCGGTGCACCGGATGATTCGCAAAAGCTGGGGTTTTCCGATGATGGCGAACCTTCTGGCACTGCCGGAAAGCCGATGCTGGCCCAGCTGATGGGTAACAATATTGGTGAGATTACTGCCGTCGTAGTGCGCTATTATGGCGGTATCCAGCTTGGAACGGGGGGGCTGGTTAAGGCCTATGGCGGTGGGGTGCAGCAGGCGCTGCGTCTGTTAACCCGTAAAATAAAAGTCCCGATGCTGAATTTCCTGCTGGTCTGCG
Organism: Erwinia sp. S43; assembly: GCF_016624745.1. Classification (NCBI taxonomy): domain Bacteria; kingdom Pseudomonadati; phylum Pseudomonadota; class Gammaproteobacteria; order Enterobacterales; family Erwiniaceae; genus Erwinia; species Erwinia sp. S43. The sequence continues at coordinate 81,355 of NZ_JACVTX010000023.1, forward strand.
ACTATGCGCAGATGGGGGATATTGAACGAATGATTGCTCGCTTTGACGGACTGCTGCTGAATAGCGAGTTTCTGCAAAATATTACGCTTACTCTGGCGTTACCTCATGCTCAGGTTGCAGATTTTTCTAAGAATCTGTCGGACTTCAGCCGGGGCTTACTACAGCTGGTCCCGCTTAAATAACTTTTACGTCAGGAAAGGAACGGCAGAATGCATTTTCGTGCCATTACCCGCATAGTGGGTTTACTGGTCATTTTATTCTCAGGCACGATGATTGTGCCGGGGCTGGTGGCTTTAATTTACCGCGACGGGGCCGGACGTGCATTTACGCAGACGTTCTTTATGGCGCTGATGATCGGCACCCTGCTGTGGTGGCCAAACCGCAAGCAAAAGAGCGAGCTTAAACCACGAGAAGGATTTCTGATCGTCGTGCTGTTCTGGACCGTACTGGGGAGCGTAGGGGCAATGCCCTTTATTTTCGCGGAACAGCCAAACCTTTCCATAACAGATGCATTTTTCGAATCCTTCTCCGGTCTGACGACAACGGGGGCAACGACGTTGGTGGGGCTGGATTCGCTGCCTAAGGCGATTTTGTTTTATCGGCAAATGCTGCAATGGCTTGGTGGTATGGGAATCATTGTTCTGGCCGTTGCCATTTTACCTATCCTTGGCGTTGGCGGGATGCAGCTTTATCGCGCAGAAATGCCCGGCCCGCTGAAAGATAATAAAATGCGCCCGCGTATTGCGGAGACGGCCAAAACGCTGTGGCTGATCTACGTATTGCTCACCGTTGCCTGTGCCGTTTCATTATGGGTCGCCGGGATGCCGCTGTTTGATGCGATAGGCCATAGCTTTGCGACTATCGCGATTGGTGGGTTCTCCACGCACGATGCCAGCGTTGGCTATTTTAATAGCCCAACCATCAACACGATTATCGCCATCTTTTTACTGATCTCCGGTTGTAACTACGGTCTGCATTTCTCGTTATTGAGCGGACGCAGCCTTCGAGTCTACTGGCGCGATCCTGAATTCCGTATGTTTATTGGCGTACAGTTAACGCTCGTCATTATTTGTACGATCGTTTTGTGGTTCCATGGGGTTTATAAAAGCGGGATGCAGACGCTGAATCAGGCGTTCTTCCAGGTTGTCTCTATGGCAACGACTGCAGGGTTTACGACAGACAGTATCGCCCACTGGCCGCTATTCCTGCCCGTACTGCTTCTTTGTTCTGCCTTTATTGGCGGCTGTGCGGGTTCAACGGGCGGTGGGCTGAAGGTTATCCGTATTCTGCTGCTGTTTAAGCAGGGCTCACGTGAGTTGAAAAGGCTGGTACACCCTAATGCGGTTTATACGATCAAACTCGGTAACCGCGCGCTGCCGGAACGTATCCTGGAAGCCGTCTGGGGATTTTTCTCAGCCTATGCGCTGGTATTCATTCTCAGTATGTTGGCGATCATCGCAACCGGGGTTGATGACTTCTCCGCGTTTGCAGCCGTAACCGCAACGCTGAACAACCTCGGCCCGGGGCTGGGCGTTGTGGCTGATAATTTCACTTCGATGAATGATACCGCTAAGTGGATCCTGATTTTGACGATGCTGTTTGGGCGTCTTGAAGTCTTTACGTTGTTAGTTTTGTTTACGCCAACCTTCTGGCGTGAGTAAGTGAGAGTGTAATCATGAAAGCGCTAGTTCTGTATTCCAGCCGCGATGGCCAGACCCGAGAGATCGCCTCCTATATAGCAAACTTACTGAATAAGGAGAGGGAGTGCGATGTTTTCAATATTCATCACGTCGGTGAGATTGACTGGACACAGTACGATCGGGTGTTGATTGGTGCATCTATTCGCTATGGTCATTTCCATCCGCAGGTGGCGAAGTTTGTGAAAAAACACCTTCATTCTTTGCAACAGCGCCAGAGTGGTTTTTTCTCCGTAAATCTGACTGCGCGAAAAGCAGAGAAGCGTACGCCGCAGACCAACGCTTATACGCGTAAGTTCCTTATCCAGTCGCCATGGGAACCTGATTGCTGCGCGGTGTTTGCAGGCGCGCTGCGATATCCACGCTATGGGCTGTTCGATCGCTTCATGATTCAGCTGATTATGCGCATGACTGGCGGCGAAACGGATTCAAGTAAAGAAGTGGAGTACACAGACTGGCAGCAGGTGGCCCGTTTTGCCCATGAATTTGCTGTATTACCAGGCAAACTGTAGTAAAAAACCGCGGTTCGTTGAAAAAAAGCTCGCTCGGTAATTTTTTTGCAATAAAGACTTGTCAGCCGTCGAGAACTGCCTATAATGCGCAACCACTGAGACGGCACAGCGACTGACAAGTCAGCCACTCAGGAGGTTC